>DAOLNV010000047.1:0-4808 GCA_035416745.1 Candidatus Hydrogenedentota bacterium
ACTTCGGCGAGGCTTTGATGAGGGACGGCATTTCCCGCATCATAAACGGAGACATTGAGCAGATTTCGCTTCGGCGGGCGCTCCATTTCCTCCGCGTCCTTTGTGCCTCTGTGTGAGTTTCCCCAATCGTCGTATTGTCCGGCGATTCGGCTTATCTCTCTATGTTTGAAGGAGATGCGGCGCGGGAGTAGACTTAATGCCGATTCTGCACCAGCAATATGTTCAACGAGGGGAGTCTTGTGATGAAGAAACGTATAATCTCAGCCGCCACCATAGGTGCGGGCTCCATCGCGCAGCACTGCCACATGCCGGGTTATGCCAGGAGCCCTCATGCGGAGTTGACCGCGTTCGCTGACCCCGACCCTGCGCGCCACAGGGAAATCAAGAAACTCTTCCCCGCGGCACGGGGATACAAGACGCATGAAGAGATGTTCGCCAACGAAAAGTTGGATGTCGTCAGCATATGCACCCCGAACAAGTTCCATGCTGAAGGCGTGTTCGCGGCTCTCGATGCGGGCTGCCACGTGCTCTGCGAAAAGCCCATGGCCACGACACTTGACGATGCACGCAAAATGGACGCAGCTGCAAAGAAAGCCCGAAAACTGCTCATGATCGGGTTTACGCACCGGACATTCGCGGGAAACAAGCAGTGCAAGGAGATACTGACGAAACGCGGGCTGGGAAAACCGTTTATGGTCCGTCTCCGCTTCGCTCACGGGGGCCCGTTCCCTGGATGGGCCAAGAACGACTGGTTCTACAACAAGGACCTCGCCGCGGGAGGAGCTCTTCTCGACATGGGCATACACGCCATCGATTTGGCCCTGTGGCTCATGGGACCGATCAGGGCCGTTACGGCCAAGACAGCCGCTATTGTGAAACGGATCGAGGTCGACGACAACGCCTTGATGTTGCTGGAGTTTGCCAGCGGCGCGCTTGGGTATATCGAAGTCGGCTGGACCAGCAAACCGGGATTCACGGGGTTCGAGGTGTACGGCACCAAGGGCTCGCTGATTTGCGATTACAACAAGGGGCTCCAGCTCTGCGGCGGCAAAGCTTCCGCGGGAGAGGACAGCGTGTCCGAGTGGAAAGTGCTCGACAAGAACCCCGCCGTGGGCGGGTGGCCCGCGGAAATGGTCGAGTGGCTCGAGATCCTGCGCGGCAAACGCCGCCTTACCATGACCGGTCAGGACGGCATCAACGCATTGGCCGTTGCCTTGGCCGCCTACAAGTCCAGCAAGACGGGGCGCCGCGTGGAAGTCGGTTAGGCACGCACGCGCCATAGCCACAACCTGAACGGAGAAACGCATGAGCTTCAAAGCGAAGGCTGAATGGTCCGTGTTGGCAGTGATCGTCACGGTCTTGGGGTGTGCCGCTGGACCCATTTACCGGCCGGGGCAGGAATACCGCACGCTCAGCGGCGCCGAATACGAGCTCGCCGTGCAGAAGAACGGCCGCGTGGACGTTATGCTGCGCTCGGGACAAGTGGTCTTTGCCAACGCTCAGCCAATGGTCTGGTATGCGGATAAAAAGGGATTGGAGCCGCTGCCGATCAAAGGCCGGGCTACCGTTCGGGAACAAGTCAACGACCGCCTCGGACAAGGGCAAAGCATCCTCTTCAAGTATAAGGAATGCGAATGGGCTATTCGGGTGTACCCCGACAAGCCGTTCTTCACGTGCCAGGCCGCCTTTGTCAACAATGGCAAGAAACCAGTCAAGATCCGGGCGCTTAGCCCCTGGTTCCTGGGAGAAGGCAACAATGGCGCGCTGTCACTGGGCGCGCAGCCCGAGTCGGCGGTCTTTCTCCAGAATCCTTCATCTTTCCCTGGACCGCCTCAGTTTCCCGGGGTTACTACCGGCTCGGGAGCGGGGCTCTGGTATCTCGCGGGGTTCAATCCCGCTTCCCGCCAGACTCTCATCGCCGGTTTCGTAACTTCCGATACGGGTTACGGCTCTCTAAGACTTGGGCGGACCTCAAAGGCGAAGGAAGAACTCTTCAATCAGTTCGAGACCATCTGTTACTACGATCCGCCGGTCGAGGTGCCGGCCGGCGGTACCGTGCAATCGGAGGTCCTTTACGTTTCCGTGGCAGAGAGAACACCTCTCGAAGGCCTTGAACGCTACGGCCATGCTGTCGCTGCCGTGAATGAGGTGCCCTTCCGCAGACCCCCGCTCCCACACGGAACGACCGCTCTGTCAAAACCGCACGGACAGCTTTCTGAACAATCCGTACTCCAAGAAGCCGCTGTGATGGGAAAGGACCTGCTCCGTTACGGATGGGACAACATCGCCATCGGCCAGGGTTGGGAAAAAGCCCCTGGCCTTTACGAACCGGATGAAACAGCGTTCCCGAGGGGCTTTGCTCCGCTTGTAAGCGAGATCCACGGCCGTGGAATGAAAGCCAGCCTCTTCCTGAATCCTTTTGTCGTGCCGGCCGAATCCCCGCTGACTTCAAACCATCCCGAATGGCTGGTCCCCGTAGCGCCATGGGCGACTGCTTCGCTGCCTGAGAACGCCCGCATTCTTGATGTGACCGTCCCCGAGGCCGATGCCTATGTCCGTGACCTCTTTGCCAAAGTGAGCACGACATGGGGATTCGATGCCGTTGAAGGTCTGAACATACCGTATGGAGTCCTTGCCGCGGATTCGTATAGGAACCCCTCGCTCACCCGGCTGGACGTCCTCCGCCTCGCGATGTCGGCGGCGGAACAGGGCATGGGAGCCGCCAAAGCTATTTCGGCCACGGGTTCCCTGCCGGCGCTCTGCGTCCGCGCACACGTGATGGAACTCACGGGCGACGTCGCTCCGTTGTGGACAGGAAACGACACGCACCTGGGATTCCTGGATGTCTTCGACGCGGCTTCCCTTCGTTATTTCTTCTCGCCTTATCTGTACACCCCTTCTTTCGGCGCGGCTTACTTCGATACACCGGCATTGGCGGCACGCTGGCCCGGGCTCGAGAGGCCTGTGCTTACGCGGGACCAGACCGTCGCATGGCTCACAGCCATCGCCATCAACGGCGGCGTCATCAAGGTCGGCAACACATTTGCCGAGTTGGACGAGGAACAGAAAGGCATTCTCAAGAAACTGTTGCCGCCCCTGCCCCGGCCGGCCCACCCCCTGGACTTGTATGAAAACAAGCCTGCGCGCATCTGGTCGGCGAATGTGCGAACAAAAGCCGGGGAATGGTTCTATGCGGCGGTCTTCAACTGGTCTGCCACCGAGCAGCCTGCAACAACGCTTTACCTCAGCGAACTCGGAATGAGCCCCGAGAACATCTATACCGTGTTTGATTTCTGGGCCGACCGCTACTTCGGCCTTGCCCAGGGCCAGCTCAACGTGCAGGTGGCCCCGGGCAGCGTCCGCCTGCTCGGATTCCGCCTTTTCGAGAAACGCCCGCTCCTGGTGGCATCGACGAGTCATTTTGCTCAAGGCGCCTTGGAAACCACAGCGCTCGAATGGGACGCTGCCACGAAGGAGCTGCGCGGACAGGCCAAAGCCATTCCCGATACAAATTACGGTCTCCGCATTCTGGTTCCGGCGCCCTTCGAGGTTTCTGAGGCCGCAGTTTCAGGGGCTCAGCCGGAAGTGGCTGCCAAAGGCGACGTCCTTGAGGTGAACTTCTACAACCAGGAGGCCCAGGAAGTTCGCTGGTACGTCCGATTCTGAAGCGTTGCGCATCCTCTTACCGCGGAGTGCTGTCCTTCACAGTCTGACGATAGATTTCCCATGCAATGGCCCCGTTGACAATGCCGGATGCGGGTAGAATCTGGATGTCGTATCCTTCCAGAGGCACGCAGGCATCGCACCAGGACCACATCGGGTCAATCCAGATGACGGCAGGGTCACCCACGTAATCACGGTGTTGCAGCACCGAAACGTACACCACGTTTGCCCCTTGAGTTCGTGCCCCTTCGAGCAGCCGGTAGGGCGGGTGCTGGTAACCGATATGAATCAATACATCGCCCGGAGCGTATTCCTGGCCAAGCGTTGGCTCATTGAGAAAACCTGCATTCCACGGCGCGGACTCGAAGACCTGGCCTATGGGCGTCTTGCCGATTTCATCGGGAAACAGATGCCCCATGCTGTACATCGCGAGCCGGTGTCCGTCGGCGCGCGCACCGGCAGCCCATGCAGCAGCACGGCTCAAACGGTCCGTCTCCTCGCGTTCGACGCGCCGCAACATGGCTCCAACAACGTCGATATACCTTCCGCCCAAGCGGCCAGGGTCGATAGGCGGAACCTCGTGGTGCTCGTGGTACAACACACCCTGCTTGAGATACTTGTCCATGCGCGCATAGGCGCCATACATGCCGATGCTCTCGAACATCACCGGCATCCGCCCGCGCCGGGTCAAGGCGGCCACAAGTTCCGCCGTGAACACCCATCCCTGCGCCGCTGCAGCAAGCCTGGGTGATATGTCATATGCCTCCGCGTGCGCCGAAAACGCGACGATGCCCTCCGCCTCCATCTTGTCGCCCACCACGACGACCAAGGCGCCGGATGCCAAGACGCCTTCAGGCGCCGCCAGTTCAGGCCCCGGCGCATAGAGCACGACATCTCCTTTCGCGGGAAGCTTATCGTGAAGCGGGCGAATCAACATCAGCCCGCCGGCCCGGCCGCACATTTCGCTCACAAACGCGCTGTCTCCCCCCGCGTAAAGGCCGCCCCCGGCGTCCAGGTTTCCTGCCGCGGCGTCTGCCGGAGCCGTCATCGCTCCAATATCTCCCCGGCACAACTCGAGCGTTTCGGCAACACGCAACAGATAGGATTCTTGCGGCGGGGATTGTTCCGCGGAAGCAAGATTCACT
>DAOLNV010000047.1:4908-40951 GCA_035416745.1 Candidatus Hydrogenedentota bacterium
AGCGACCTCGTCCGCGGGCGCGTTTCGTTTCTGCGCCTCCGCCAGATACTGCCGGGAGGCAGTGGCGTTGCCTTGGGCCATCGAGAGGTCGCATAAGGCCAGCCATGGAGCATATTCACCCGGATACGCTTCTGTAGCGCGCTGGAGGTAGTCATGAGCGCGTTTAGCCTGCCGCAACTGTAGAGACAACACGCCGAGCGACAGCAGAGGCATCCGCACGCCCGCCATGCCGGCTGGCGCGGACAGGAGATACGTTTCTGCCGGCGCCCAGTCCCCTTGGCTGGCGCACATCTGGGCCAACTGCACCCACAACGCACCCTGTTGTTCGGCCGGGCCCGGAGGCGCCGGCCAGTCCGACAAGAACACTTGCGCCTGCCCCATTCTTGCCCGGACAAACCCGAGCAAGACCCACGCGCCAACACTGCTGCTATCATCCGCAAGCGCGCTCTCGAGAAGATATGACGCCTGAAGCGGACGGCGGCGTCCCACCAGGGATTGAGCTCTCAAGAGTCGCGCCTCCCGGCTGCCGGCATCAGCGGCCTCGAGCTCCTGCGCCCTATTCTCCACACCCCGGACTTGCTGCGCCGCCGTCTGTACCGCTTTCAATTCCTCGCCGAACGCGACTTGGCCTTTCTCAGTCTTTTCAGCCGCGGCCGCAAGCGTGCGCGCGGCGTCCTCGAACTGCCCCGTCCTTGCCAGGACGCTCGCGTACGAAGCCAATGCTTCAGCGGGGATTTCTCCCAATCCACTCGCGTATTCGTAATAGTCCAACGCACGCAAGAAGCCTTGATGATCATCTGTCTCTGAAGCCTTCGTCTGCACTGCATGGGCTATCTCGAGAGCGCATGCCTGATTCGAGCTGTCTTTCCGCAACGATGACATGAAGTTTTCCACAGCTGCCCCGGCGTCTCCCGTTTGCGCGCACGCCAATCCCAAAAAGTAGAGCGGCTCCGCCGAAAGCGTTTCTGGCGGCAGAGCGCCAAGAACGTCGCGTCCGAAACCGAAGTTCTCCATGGCACTGGCATGCAACTCGGATGCCTCGGTCTCGTAACCACTTTCCCGCAGACGTTTCTCCATGGCCAATTGTTGCCGGGCCGTCTGAACATACACGGTCCCGAGACGTTCCTTGGGGAGAGTCTGACCGGGCGCTTTTTCAACCGCGTCGCGCCACAACAGGACCTCGCTCTGCCACATCGTAGTCCGGGCATACGTCGTCACACCCAGGAGCAGTATCAACACGGCACAAACCACGCCCGAGACCGTACGAATCGTTGGGTGGTGAGGGAGCTTCGCAAATCCCCACGGCAAGAACCACGCGAGGCCCGCCAACGGCAAGTACAGCATCCTGTCGGCGAGGACCGCCGCCGCCGGCACAGCCAATGCGCCGCCCAGCAGTGCAAACCCGAACCACGCAACCGAAGCGCCGCCAACCGTGCGTCCGCGAAATGCGAAAGCAGCGCCCAAAACCGCCAGGACTGACAGAACCGCCAAGATGCTCAAGGCAGGCACGACGGTTTCCCAGGGGACGGGCGCAACGCTCAGCCCGAATGGCCACACCGCGCGCAAAGCGGCCTGACCGGCGCCAGCGGCGCCTGCGACGGAGTTTTCGGCCATCGCGCGAAGTTCGCCCCATGGCTCGGCTTGAGCGGCCAACATGGCGGACAGCATAAGCCCCAGGACAGCAAGATACCCGAGCAGCGGAAGGAATCGTTTCCAGGAGAGCGCCGATCCGCCCGTAACAGCCTCTATCACGGTGATCAGGAAAGGCCCGCACCAGGCGCCTCCCCAAGAGCCAACGGCACAGGCATACGCGACAAGACCAAGACCGAGATACCCCAATCTCAGTTCCTTCCGATCGCGAGTCGCGCGAAGATAGAACATAACAGACACGAGCACAAAGAACGCGCCAAGCAATTGGGCCCGTCCTGCGAGGGATGCCACTGCCTCGACATTGGCCGGGTGAAGAACGAAGACCGCCCCCGACAGCATCGCCGCCGCTTCGGGGACCCGGTTCCCAAGAAGGCGGCGGCATACCAGGAAGACCAATACGCCGTTCACGAGATGCAACAGCACATTAAGAGCATGAAACGATGCCGCATTCCCAGGGGTAACTTCCCAGTTCATCGCCAGGGCAAGAAGAGTCAGCGGAGCGAGGGCGTCTACTGCCTGTGATTCGGGCCAGCGCGCCACCGAGTGCAAGGCTTCATTCCGGACGAGGAATCTTTCATCAGCGGCATGGAAGGGAATGGCAAATGCAGCGGAATATGCGATAAGCCCAGCGATAATGATCAGGAAGGAGCCTGCCCACACCATGGCTCTATCGAGGCCTTCGACGCCCTTCAGTATTGGCGCCACCAGTCGTTTGTCCAGTTCCGTATTGCCCGTACTCTCCGCAACCCCGGCCGGCGGCTGGCTGTCTGGCTTGTGTGGTTCTTCGGTCACGCGCGTCTCCTGCGTATCCACTCCCGGCTGTTCCGGCTGAAAAGCGCCTAATGATAACACGCGCCCGAGGAGCTTCTAAAACCGTCTCCGGAGCATCAGGCCGCGCGCTTCCGCAACATGCGGGCAGAGAACCGTACGGCATTCGCCATGACAAGTACGGCCGCCCCCCCGATTAGGCCCCACATGCCCCAAACCTTCGACGGAGCAATACCAGCATACTCAAGATAGAGGGTAGCCCACTTCCCCGATGTCTCCGCTCCCGCCGCCTGCTGAATGGACCATTTTTCGACAGGCAGCACGCTTTCCCGGTGAAGCCCAAGCGTCTCTTTCTTGCCGCCCGGAAAGCCAATGTTCAACACATAGATCGGCACCTTCTCTGATACGGACGGGGAGAATACCACCGATTCACCGCCGGCGATCACGACCTCCTCCTGCCGCAACCGCAGTATTCGTGTGTCGCTCTCGAGGCGCAGTTCCTTGAGGGGGGACTCTGCCTGAGGAAGATAGACGGCGGATTCCAGCGCCTGATCCAGCCGGAACTCCCATCGGGCCGCTTCGAGCGCTTGAACCTGCCCCCGCTCGAGCATCCAGCGGGATTTTTCCGCGCCGTTTTCGAAAAGCACAACCAGCATGGTGTCCGCCTGCCAGGAATACCCCATCACAACGAAGCGCGCCCGTGTCGGGTACGAAAAACGCAGCAAGCCATCTTCCGTTGCGCTGTTGGCGGGCACCCAGACATCCTTCACGTTTCCTTCCCGGCCCACTTTGAACCGAATCGCCGCTTCGCCTTGGCCTCCGGAGACGCCCCCCTCCCGAACTTCGGCAAGAACCACCTCGGTGCCATCGCTCAACTGAATACCGGTCCCGATGATGAACGAATCGAACCAGTTCACGGCGCCGTCTTCCTCCACTCCCCACCGCGCAGACTCGATACCCGGTACGCCTTGTCCCAGCGATTGCAGGGCCGCCTCCTCTGATGCCACCCACAAGAACCGGAATACCAGGTCATCTCCCAATTCCAGCCAATCCCCGTGTTCGGCCACGATGCCTTCGACCCACTCCCCTTGGTCTCGCCGCAGCGCCACAACCGCCAGAGAGGTCCCCCCTGATTCAGCCGGTTCGGAAATGATTCCTCCCCACGCGCGGATTTCGCGCATGACGAAGCTCTCGCCGCCAAGAACGACGGCTGTGCCCGGAGCAAAAGGTATGCGCTGTTCCCCTGCGTCTCGTGATATCTTTATCTCCGGGTCCGTGGGAGCGGTTTCTTCGAGCGTTATTTCGCCCAGCGTCACTGAAAACGGCAGTTCAACGACCTCATAGACTTTCTGAAGATCTTCCAGATGCGGCGGTTTCCACACATAGTACGGCAACAGGTCGACTCCCGCCCGTTCAACGATCTTCAAGCGTGCATGCGGGCTGTCGTCCATCTTAGGCGGGCGGGGACGCACAACAAGCCGCGAAGGAACGCCTTGGTGTAACCACATCTCCCCGAAGAACAGCGGCTCGGTTCGCGCATCTTGCACCTCAATGAGAAGAAATGCGGCGCCGGCTGCCAGAAGCGCTGCGCCAACAAGGGATACGGCGCGGTACACCATCACTTAAACCTGGTCTTCCGCCAACGACTCCTTGACGGCTTCAGGCGCAGGCATAGGGTGCTCTAAACGCTTGGGTTCGGCCTTTGCCGCGCCTACTGCACGCGAAAGCCCCGCCATCGCGCTGTAAAGCGTCGGCACAACAATCAGGGTCAACAACGTAGCGAATGAAAGACCAAAAATCACCGCCACGGCCATCGAACCCCACCACTGGCTCGTTTCTCCTCCGACAATCCACGTCAACTTCCGAAAATCGAAGCTCACGCCAATGGCCATAGGCACAAGCCCGAGAACAGTGGTGACGGCAGTCAACATCACGGGACGAAATCGCGTCACGCCCGCGGTGACGATGGCTTCATTGAGACTCATGCCGCGCTCTCGCAACTGGTTCGTATAGTCAATCAGCACGATCGCGTTGTTGACCACTACCCCAGCCAGGCTGATGCATCCAACGCCCGTCATCAAAATGCCAAACGGCATACGGCAGATGTACAGGCCCAGAAAAACGCCGGCCAGCGACAAGATGACCGACGTCAGAATGATGAACGGCTGAGTAAGTGAATTGAATTCCGATATCAGGATCAACGCGATCAGAAAAACGGCCACGACGAATGCCTGTATCAGGAAGTCCTCCGTCTCCTCCATGTCCTCGTTCTCTCCGGTATAGTCGATAAGGTAGTCTGCCGGCAGGGAAAAATCCGCCAGTTTGGCCTGCACAGCTTCCAATACGCGCTGCTGGTTATAGTCAGGATGGACATCCGCGGAAACCGTCACCGTTCGATTGCGGTCAATACGCTTGATGGAACCCAGCCCCGCCCCCTGCTCGATACGAGCCACCGACGAAAACGGCACACGCCGGCCGTCGATCGAGATGAGATTCATCGTATTGATGTTCGCAAGATTCTCCCGAAACGCTTTCGGAAACCGGACGGTAACGTCGTATTCTTCGTCGCCTTCGCGGAAATCCGCCGCTTTCCTCCCGTTGATTGCGGCCTGCACCGTAAGCCCGATGAGCTGGGTACTGAGGCCCATGCGCCATGCCTCCTGGCGATCCACGACCACCCGCACCTCGGGCTTCCCCTTGTTGTAGTCATCGCGGAGATCGACCAGCCCAGGAACATCCTTAATCTGCTGCTTCACTTCTTGGGCGAGCCGCGCCAGCGTTGGGAAATCGTCGCCGCTGATTTCGACGTTAATGGGAGGCCCGGTCGGAGGCCCCATCTCCATTTGCTCGATCTGTATTTCCGCGCCGCTCAGTCCCTTGATGCTCTCACGCAGTCCACGGAGTATCTCAGACGGCATTTTCTGGCACAATTCGAGTTTCGGGAAGTCGAGCGAGATTCGGCTGATATGGTTGGCTTTCGAACTTCCTGCCCCATGGCTCGAATCCGGCGTTACCCCCAGCGAGCCCACGTTTGCGACCACGCTCTCCATATATGGAGCGTACGGCGCGATCATCTCCTCTATCCGGCGCGTGTAAAGGTTTGAAGTCTCGAGATTCGTCCCTTCCGCGCATTCAATATCTATATAGGCTTGAGGCGGTTCCGTCTCGGGCATGAAAATGGTTTCAGCCGTGCTCAGATAGACGGTAGCGATCGTAACGAGAAGCCCCACCGAGAGCATTACGGTAACAGCACGCCAGCGCAGAGCCGTTCGCAACACTGCCGCGTAAAGCTTCATGAACCGGTGCTCGCGCACGGGACGCGCCTTCTTGCCCGGCGCCGTCATGAAGACACTTGCCAGCGCCGGGTTCACGACGAGACCGTAAAAAAGCGAAGCGAGGAGTGCCACGATAACCGTGTACGGCAGGTAGTACATGAACTCCCCGAAAATTCCCGGCCAAAAGAAAAGCGGCAGGAACGCGGCCACAGTGGTCAGGGTGGAAGTCGTGATGGGCCACGCCACCTCCGCCGTGCCCGCCTTGGCGGCCTCTATCTTCCCGAATCCTTCCTGCCGGTGGCGGTATATGTTCTCAACCACCACAATGCCGTTGTCGACCAGCATTCCGAGGGCAAGGATCAGACTGAACAGCACGACTAGATTCAGCGTAATACCCGCCATATAGAGAACAATGAAAGTGATCAACATGGAAACCGGCATAGCGAGCGCTACTGACACCGCATTGGAAAATCCCAGAAACATGAAGATCACAACAAGGACGAGGATCAGCCCGCTCAGAATGCTGTTCTCGAGCTCCGAAACCATGTCGCGAATGTAATCCGCTTCGTTCCACGTCACCGTTACGGTCAGCCCCTTGGGAAGACCGTCGAGCATCTGGGCGATTTCCGCATTGACCTCGTCCGCGATTTGGATGATGTTCGCCCCCGAGCGTTTGATCACCGTCAATGCAACCGACGGTTCGCCGTTCAGCCGGGAGATGGTTTCAATGTCCTTAAACCCATCGTGTACCGTCGCCACGTCTCTCAAGAAGACCGTGCCTTCGGGCGCCTGCTTCACCACCAAATCATTGATATCGTCGGGATTCTTAAACTCCCCGGGCGTCCGCATCAGGAACTTGGCCTCGCCCAGGTCCATCGTGCCCCCCGGCGTGTTTACGTTCTCCTGGGCAACGACACTGATAAGATTGCCAAAAGAAATCCCGTATTGCGCCACACGCTCCGGGTCCACCTCGATCTGGATCTCCCGCTCGACTCCCCCGATCACTTCCACATCGAGCACCCCTTCGATCGTCTCGATTCTGTCCTCGATGTCTTCGGCTATCTGGTCGAGCATGGACAACGGCAGCTTCCCCGAAAGCGACATGATCATGATCGGGAATTCCGCTGTGTTGATCTCTTTGATAACCGGATCATCGGCTTCCTCGGGGATGTCCGGTTCAGCCAGGTCGACCTTGTCGCGCACCTTCTGGAGCGCATCGTCAATGTCGATGTCGGGCTCGAACTCAAGGAAGATAAACGACAGTCCCTCCACGCTTGTGGATTTCATCTCTTTCACGCCGGAGAGACCCGCGAGACGCCGCTCGATGGGAATGGTGATAAGCGATTCGATATCCTCGGGAGCAACCCCCTCGTATGGCACGTTGACCGTGATGTACGGGATCACGACCTCGGGATTGGATTCACGCGGCAGGCGCACATAGCTGAAAACGCCCGCGATAAGTATGAGCACCAACAATACAAGAACCGTGGTGCTGCGTTTTATGGCAACATTGCTGATGATCATTCAAGGACTTCCTGGACGTCCACTTTCTCCCCGGGACGGGCTTCATACTGCCCCTTTACAATCAGGCGCTCGCCCGGCGCCAGGCCCCCGGTGACCTGCACGGAACTGCCCTGCACAAGCCCCACCTGGATGGGGCGCAGCTCGGCAATCCCGTCTTTTTCAATAAAGGCCACGCGTTGATCATCCAGCAGAATTGCCGTAAACAGCGGTATCATGAGCGAGTCGGGATAGGTCTCACGCACAAAGGCGCCCCGGGCGATCATGCCGGGTTTCAGGAGGCCTTCGGCGTTATCGACTTCCACTTCCGCCTTGAAGGTGTGCGTGCTCATGTCGGCACTCGTCGCAATTCGGTATATCACGCCGCTGAAGGTACGGTCCTCGATGGCGTCCATACGCACACGAACGCTGTCGCCGATCTTGAAATGGGGAATGTCGCGCTCGGGAATGCCGAACATGACCTTCACCTTGTGCACCTGGACAAGACGCACCAGAGGGGTGCCGACGTCAACAAACTCATCCTGGTCAATCAGAACGGTATCCGCAATACCATCGAAAGGCGCCTTCACAACGCTGTTCTCGACTTCGATCTCAAGTATACGGAGCAAAGAGTCCGCCACATCACGATTCGCAACGGCGCCATCCAGGCTTTGAGGCGTTCCCGCCCCACTCTTGGCGAGCCGGTCGATGCGTTCGAGCTCCTGCAGCGACAGTTTATGCTGCGCCTGAGCCTGTTGAAGACGCGCTCGAATTGATAGTGTATCTACGCGATAGAGTTCCTGGCCCGTTTGCACTGCGTCACCCTGCTCAACGCCCTTCCATTCGATCTTCCCGCGGACCTCCGAGCTCAGGACCACCTCTTCCCAGGGCTGCACGCTGCCCGTAAGCACCAGCCGGTCCTCGACCGTCTCGCTTTTCAGCACGCGAACGCTCACCTGGGGAACGCGCTGCTGCGCCCCGTTCGCTTGCGTCTTGGCCTCGGATGGCGCCACTTTGATGGCAACCACCACGACGGCCGCGACAGCAGCCATGATTCCAAGACATATCAGGACGCTCAACAGCGTGCGACCGAATCTACGTTCACTCTGGTTCATAAGTGTCACTCGGCTCCGCAAAATTCGCTATAGCTATAAAGCTCATGTTCATACGGTTTCAACAACGGAAGCCGCCCTGCTTCACGAGAGCCGGCCCCGTGCAAGAAAAGGTCAACTAAGGCCTTGCCCAATTCCGGTGCAAGCGTAACGGCGGGAAAGCGCGACTTCACCATCATGTGAAAGTCCATCAGCGCGTTAAAAGCGAGGGCCAGCGCTTCCGGTTCCCCTCTTGTCAACTCGCCCGTCTCGAGACCCTCTTTCATTACTTTCACCAAACATGAAAACCACGCATCAAGCAATGGTTCGTCAAGCATATTGGGCACTTGGCCAGGAGGTTTGAAAATCACGTGAATCAGCAGCCGCACTTCATCCAGATTCCGTTCTGCGCGCTCAAACGCACTGCAAATCAACTGCTCGAGACAGGCCTTGCACCCTTCTACTTGACCAAGAATTCTGTCACTTTCCGCAACCAGCTCTGTCAAGCATTTACGTACCAATTGCCGGAAGAGGTCTTCTTTGTTCTTGAAATAATAGTAGAGAACCGGCCTGGTTACACCGGCCTCCTCGATGATTTCGCGAACACTAGCCCCCTCGTAACCCTTTCTAGAAAAAAGACTTAGGGCGCTCTTAAGAAGACGCGCTTCGGCATCGTTGACATGACACGCTCGCGACTTTTGTTGTGCTTTCCCCATCGGCTTCTGACCTACCGTTCGTTAGACAACTCCCTACAATTGTACTTGCCTTCCCAAAGAAAGTCCAGCACAAAATCCCCCACCAAATCGACGGGTGGGTTCCTCCGGAACTGGTTACTCCACCATCCGATTCCTGAATCCCAATTAGCTGGGATTCTTCGGGGCCAACGGCGCAAAACATACCAACCTGGCCTGAAGAATCAAATAAAAAACCGTAAGGGCTTACTGGAAGCAAGCTCGGCATGAACAATGAAGGTATGCTGTTTGCTTACAAGAAAAACATTCCTTCCGTATGTAGGCATATCAAGGCACAAAGGGCGTGCTATGATGCTCGAAGGGAGTCCGCCGTAGATGTCATCCGACCGGAAAACGCGGAGTGAAGAGGGCGCCTCGCAACACGGAAACAAGACGCCACAAGCGCGGCGTGCCGCTGTGAAAGCGTCCTTGTACGGTTTGGGATACATCCTTCAACATCATTTCCTTGGAAAGACTGCGCCACTGATTCGTGGGCTGGTACTCACAAACCGGTGCAATCTACGATGTGAGCATTGCAGAGTGACAGATCGCGGCCATCGGGACCTGGATTTCGCGGAAGTCGTCGCGGCGATAGACGCCTTTTACCGCGAAGGGGGCCGTTGCCTATATCTTGAAGGCGGCGAACCGTTTCTCTGGCATGACGGGCAGAACGGCCTCGATGATGTCGTTGACTACGCTCATCAGCTCGGGTTCTTGACGGTCGTCATCTACACCAACGGCACGTTCCCCATCCGGACCTCCGCCGACACGGTGTTTGTCAGTGTAGATGGCCTTCGAGAGACCCATGACGCGCTTCGTGGAGAATCCTTCGACCGTATCATGGGCAACATTCAGGGCTCGGGGCATCCGTCTCTATTCATTAACTACACGATCAACAGCCGCAACAAAGACGAGATTGACGCGTTCTGTGAATACGTGCACCGCATCAAGCAAATCCGAGCAGTGTTCTTCTACTTCCATACGGCGTACTACGGACACGACGGCCTCCATATCGACACCGACGAAAAACGCCGCATCCTGCAAGCGCTGCTGAGTCTTCGCAGAAGATACAGGATTTTAAACTCTCGGGCGGGACTGCTCTCGGCTTCGAGAAACGATTGGAGGCGGCCGCTGGACGTTTGCTCCGTATATGAAAAGGGCGTCGTCTATGAATGTTGCAGGTACGCGGGCGACCCCGAGCTATGCCGCGATTGCGGATACCTCAGTTACGCAGAGATCGATCAGACGTTGAAGATGAAGCCGTCGGCCATATTCAGCGCTCTCAAGTATTTTTGAACGGTGGCCGCTTGGTGAAGCGGGGAGGACAACATGGAACATCTAATTCGACAGGTTCTCCTTAGAAGTTTCACCGGAGAGCGGGAAGTCCTTCTCAAGAAGAGGATCCCGTCTCGCGAGGAACTCAGGGCAAAGCTCGAGAGTATTAAAACAATCGGCTTGTATCTTCATATCCCATTCTGCGAGCAGATATGCCCGTATTGCCCCTATAACAAACAGATATATCGTCGCAACCTTGCGGAGGGATATGTCCATGCCGTCAAAAAGGAAATGGACGCGTACGCTGAGATCTTAGGCGACAAGGCCATTACGTCCGTCTACATAGGCGGCGGGACCCCAACCACCATGCTTCATGCCGGCCTGGTCGATCTGGTCAGGCACATGCGTGACGACTTCAATCTGCAATGCGACATCCACATGGAAAGCCACCCCAATCACCTGAGCGCCGCCAATCTGAACGTGATCAAGACCATGGGCGTGCAACATCTGAGCATCGGCGTCGAATCCCTGCTGGAGAAGCATCTCACAACCTTGTGCCGGCCCTACACGGCCAAGGAAGTCAAAGAGGTGGTAGGCCGAGCGGTCAAATACGGGTTCAAATGCGTGAATGCGGACGTCATGTTCGCCCTTCCTGGCCAGACCTACAGTGAGATCGAAGAGACCGGGTATGAGTTGGTGGCGTTGGGCGTTCAGCAGGTTGCCGCCTACCCTCTGTTCCGTTTTCCTTATACTCCCTTTGGGAAAAACGGCAACGCACGGAATCACGGAATCCTCCCCAGCCTCAAGAGACGAAGAATGCTGGCCATTCTCGAGAGGATCTTCTATCAGGCGGGGTACGAAAGAAGTTCAGTGTGGGCGTTCACTCGGCGCGGAGTGCCCAGGTACTGTTCGGTGACGGTGCCACTTTACGTGGGTTTGGGCGCGAGCGGCGGGTCTTATCTCAAGGACGTGTTCTATCTGAACACCTTCGACGCGGCCGAGTACGTGAAGGCAATCGATGAACGTGGGACGGCCATCGCGCTGTCACTCGACCTGTCCGAGAGAATGCAGCGAGCGGGATGGCTATACTGGCGAATCTATGAGACCAAGTTCAGGAAATCCGATTATCAGGAGAGGTTCGGCGAGAACATCGACACCGCGTACGGCGAGTATCTGAGACTCTTCAGACTCCTCGGTTTCCTCCGCGACGACGGTGAACAGATTGTGCTTACAGACAGGGGCTCGTTCTGGCTCCACGCATGGGAAGACATCCTGTCCATTGATTACATCAGCAAGCTGTGGGGCACATCCAAACGCGATCCATGGCCGGAAAAGGTAGTCCTGTAGATGAACAAGGACTCGCCCAGTAGCAACAGGACGTCCTCGCCAAAGCCTTACTCTGCACTTGCGAGGAATTGTGCAGGGCCTCAATGGTTTCGCACCATATTCATGTGCGGACCCGTACGCGCCGTGGGCAGACGAGCCGCTCCGGCTCGACCCGCTCCTGCAAGAACGAATTGGAGCAACCGAGACCGACCAGCACACTCGCCGACCCGTGTACCTTCGTTGCATGCAGGTTCCACTCTATATGCAATCAGCAACCGTAAACACGCGCCTTTATAACAGTCAAGTTGAAAAGACCCCAAACCTGATGAAGGCCTCAAACATCGTCAGCCCACAATCGCTCCGCCCTGTCGTCTCCAGCCGGTCTTCCCGGCCAAAGACCGCCGTGGGCTGCCGAACCGTGAATTCCGCTTGCCGAAGCACGCATTTCTTGCGTCCATTCCCACATACGGGACAGGAGCCGAACGGTGATGACCGGCCCCTTTTGCATGTAGCTGTGGGCGATAGTTAGATTCGTCTCGGCCAGAGCTTGACCTGCAGCCGTACGAATCGGACAGGCCGGTCTACTAAGGCTATCGAAATTGGCCCCCGCTCCTGGTTTTCCTCCCACCGGCGCTCATGTTCGTACGGGGCCGTTCTCTGTGTGGGTCCCGCGCCCTCGCCAGTCCAACCGAATCGCAGGGCGATGCGCGCAGCAATCCGGGCCTTCTCCCTCACCTCTAGACACTCTGTCCCCCAAGCAGCGCGCGCGACCGTTTGCCAGGAACAAGCCAGGAGAACCCCGAGATTCCGAGCGCCAACACGGCGGCGAAGGTGAATACCATTTGGTAACCCATCGTCTTCCACATAAGCCCCGCCCAGAAGGGGATGACCATCGAGGCGCTATGGTTTATTGTGACGCCCAGCGACAACGTGCCCGTCAACTCAGCCGACGATGACGCCAGGCGCGATATATACACCGTCCGCCCGGTGCTTAAGGCAAAAAGCAGGTTGTCGAGAATATAACACGCGCCTGCAATCGCCAATGCGACGGCAGGTCCGCCGGGAAATCCTCCCGCATACCCGTAACCCAGGCATACAGCGGAAAGCACGAACCCATCGCCAACCATTACGACACGTTCGCCCCAGCGGTCCATCATCCATCCTGCCAGCGGCTTGAACAACAATCCGATACAGGCCGCAAGCATCAACAGAAACGCGATGTCCACCGGCGTCAGGCCGTATACATGTATCAGGACCCATGGCCCAAAGGTGATGAAGATTTGTTTGCGGGCCCCGAATAGAAACTCCAACAGGTAATAGAGCCAGAACTTCCGGCGCACCACCAGAAAAGACCGTTTATAGTGGATTCCCGGCACCCTCAGCCGCGTGTAGATGGCCGACACAAGGACAGCGCCTGCCGCCGCACAGAAGAACCCCACCATATACTGAGGGGCATCCCGGTCGAAGGTTAACCACACAAACCCTGTCCCCATGATCATGCCCAACGTCCCTATCCCTCCCAGTTGCCCAAGCCGGAATCCTCGCCGGTTCTCTTCGCTCATGGCGATCACGAGGGAATGCGATACGGGGGTGACGAGGTGCATCCCGGCGCTGCAGACCAGCATTGTGGCAATCATGAAGAGGTAGGAGTTGCCGGCAAGCGCGAGGCCGGCCGTTCCCACCGCAAACGTTATCGCGGCGAGGGCGCCCAGCCGCGTCAAAGGAACCGCTCCAAGGACCCCCGCAAACACAACCACCAGGAATCCGGGCAGCTCGCGGGGAAACTCGAGCCCCCCACGCGCTTCCGCCGTCATATGAAAAGTATCCGATAAGTAATTGTTGAAAATCGACTCGTTGATTCCCATCGACGCGGCCATGAAGACCTCAGCGAAGAAGAACAACTGAAGCGAAGAGAGGCGTTTCACTTGAGGTGATTCCGTTATCACTCGGGATCAGCCGGGAGCATTGGGTCCCAGAATCTGACACGGCCATTCCTGCCCGGTATAGAACGTGCCCCTGGTGGCTTGCCATGCCGAAAAGAACGAAATCCCGAACATAAGCCCTACAAAGATCCATTTCCAACGGGCGCGCAGCTTCTCGTAGATGGGCACCCCCATCAATAGTAATACCGGCATCGCGGCAATGAGCCACCGGAACCCATACGTCACGCCGCCATAGTCGTTCGTCTGGAGACAGTAGTACGCCGTCAGAATCATCAAACCGAGCGCCCCGGCGAGAATCGGGCGGTGGTAGCGGAGACCTCTGCCCAGCAAATACCGTAAGGGACTCAACAAGCCGGCAATGAGGACCGGATACAGAGTAAAAATGCCACGCCGGCCAAAGGTCATATGAAACAGATAGGTGCCTTTAGGCTCATTCAGCCCGTCGATGCCTCTTGGGTGCCTCCAATAGCTATTCTCGTACAAGTACATTTCCGGATGCATCTGGACTGGCAAAGGGCTCCCTGTCACCTGCAACATAACGCCCGCGTGCACCGCCACGGGCACCGCAGCCGCCAGCACACCCCATAGCAGCGTTTTCCGGGGGAAATGGTAAACGAGGCACAACCCGGCAATAGCCGGCCAAATCGCTACCGGCATATCGATGGTCAATACCAGCCCCGCCGCCGCTCCAAACACCGCAAACCGCCACGACGACGGCCTGCATTTCTCATAGATGAGACCCAACGAGAGGTAAATGCATAGCATCAGGCAGAAGGTCGCGGGGATGTGATTGTTAACCATGAGGCTGTATCCCCAAAGCTGGGTCCCAAAGGCTAGGAAAAGTGTCATGGCGCAACGTATCAGAGGGTCGACGGAGAACAGGGAAATGGTGCGGTCGAAAAGAAACACCGTCAAAATAAAGGGGATGCCGCAAAAGGTCAACGTCAAGACACGGACGACCACCGCGCAGTCGGAATCGTTCCGCAACTCCAACCCGAAAACACTCCGGAGAAGCATATACTCCCCTGTCATCATCAGGGGGAGGACAGGTGGTTTGCTGGAAAGCAGGCGGCCCTTCGCCATCACTTTGTCGATGGTATGGGAAGCAAAAGGGTTGTCGTCCTTCGCACCCGGAGAGTCGAGGTAGAACGTCCCGTGTTCGGTCAGACTGTATATGGTCGCCAAACGGCTGAGTGCAAGGTCTTGCATCGCGACCGACGGCGCAAAAGTGCCGAACAGGACAAATACAATCACGGTCGTGTAAATGAAAATGTTGATGATAAGAACTACGTTAGCTTCATGGGACCGGTCCACGTTGCCCCCCGGGTTAGTGTCCATCTTCACTCGCGTTTCCATCGGGAGACCGTTGAAAGGCGGGCGCATGCCGTGAGCCTCTGCACGTCGATGGCCAGGCTGTTATCGGCCGAAAATGCTGCCAAACACCCGCTTGAAAATCCCCTCGTCCTCTTCCGGCAGAACGGTCTCTTCCTTCAACTTCGGCTCCACGGCCTGCCACTCTCCACCGGTGCGCTCTTCTTTCAACTCAACAACAAACAGGCTGGCGACCTGCACCCACCGGTTGTTGCGCCACTGATAGGTCAGAGTCTCTTTCCCTGTTTCCCGATAGAAGTTGGAGTCTTCCCGCGCATCATCCTTCTTCCGGTGCATTTCCGTGACGTAACGTTGTTTTGACAGCGTCACATCGGCAACCTCGGGAGCCATGCGCGATCCCGTTTCCCGAATGCTCACTTGCATGTCGCTAACGCTCTTCGGGTATTCGGAATACTCCTTCAGGAAGTATGGAGCGCGCTTCACAACAGGAGCCTCTTCCGGGGACGTTACCCGCGACTCGGTTGTCACATGTTCCTCAACGGTCTTGCGTAGTCTTTCTTCCTGAGATTCCGCAGAGGCCTGCTGCCCTTCCAGAGCAGACGCCCCGGAAGGAGGCCCCTCAGAATCCACCGTGCCCTTCCCCCGAAAAAGACTGCACCCAGACAGGCTTACCGCCACAGCTATTCCAAGTGCACACATGATTCGGTATCGATATACGGGTTGTTTGTACACCGGCCCGCTCCTTCGCCGTATGACAGGCCGCCCCGGCTGCCCGAATGGCGGCACGCTTCCCCTCCTCGGCACGTTTGCCGCGTATCATACCACACGCGAAAGAAAAGACACCACAAGCCTTGCGAGACACCGATGACACGGTCCTGCCCGCGGCTACTCCGCCGGGGCGTAGTTCCCCGAGACGTAGTATGCGATCCGGCGGTTCCGGAGCAGGTCCTCCACCACAGCTTCACTGCGCCCCACTTGGATTAGCCGAAACCTGCCCGCGAACTTTTCGCCGGTTTCTACCGTGACAAACTTGTCCCCGGCCTCCTGGGCAGCTTCCGACAGCGCGTTCAACCGAAACTTGGCCGTTCCGCCTCCGCGCTCCGGCTCGGGCCGCACGAGCATCATGCCATAGGCATATTCTTCCTGCTTCACTTTCTCTTCGAGCTCTAGAAGCGACTGGTCCGGGTCAATAATCGCTGCCTGTGACGTAAGTTCACGCGCACGAACAAGATCTTCCGGATGCCAGGGCTCGGCGTTCAAGTGCTCTTCGGCCTTCGCGGCGATCGCATCGCACACTTCCTTCTGGATAGCCTTGTTCTTCTCGCTCGCATCCAATCCGATGGCTTCGCGCGCCGCACTCAAGGCTTCCAAGAGCTTACCTTCCTCGAGGAGCTGGGGGGCCCGATTGGGGGGCGATACTTGCATGGTGACAACAGCAGGCTCCTGCTCCTCACCGGCCTGCATCCTATACAGCCCGAACCCGCCCACCGCGAGCACAGCCAGCACGATCAGAATGGCAAGGACGGTACCCAGCCGCTTTGACAAGGAAGACCCCGGTTGCGCATATGGCTGCGCGAAGGCCCCCGTCGGCCTCGATTCCTCATGAAGTGATGCTAACGCCCGGCTATGCTCGTCCAAAGACGGCAGACCGGACTCGGGCGGCGCCGGAGCATTATTTCGCTCTCCGGAGTGGCCCGCCTGCCCCCCAGCTGCACCCTCCTTGTCACTTTGGATGTCCCCGATGAGTTCGGCCCGAAACGTCTCGAGTGCCGCCATCACGCTCTCGGAAGGTGCATACTTGGTTGTGCGCCGTCCCCCCAGGTCCTCCATCGAAAAATGCCGTTGGTCTGTTCTCGGAGGATCAACACGCTCGCCACAATGAAAACACTTCGTGGCAAAGACGCTGATTTCCATCCGGCAAAACGGGCAGATCCGCGTCTTATCTTGTCTATTCTGTTCCCGGCCTGCCAAAACATAGCTCCCTGGTTCTTGGCCCTCACCACTCCTTATGCAGCATAGCGCACACACGAGGTGTATGCAAGCGCCGCGTCCGCGCGTCTATCTATCCCGCAAGAAATGCCCAAGAGACTTCGTTTCATTACTAGTGTAAACGATCTGCAGTCCCTGGTCCTAGTTTGCCTGCAAACAAGAGCGCTTCCAAGAGAATGGTGTCAAAGCTCCCGCTCCGAGTCAAGGATCATGCCGCCACGGCGAGACAGTCCTTTCCAGGCGGGGAATCTTCGGGGCTGGGCGCAGAGACTGCCTATTCGGGCTTGAATAGGCGGGTTCCTGGCGCGTACACGCTTTGAATGCGGTGCAGCGCCGTAATCTCACTGCTGGAAAGGGGTTCCGGTCTGCCCAGCAGGTTCGCCCAGAGAAGAATCTCAGCCGCGTGCTCGATTTTCTCAAGCTTGTGGTAGGCATCAAGAACATCCCGGCCAACGGTAAGAGAACCATGTTTCTCGATGAGCACGGCGTCGCATATCCGGATCAATTTCCGAATAGCCTCTCCCCCCTCCCCCGTAGCCGGAGTAGCGTATTCCGCCGTCGGAATACCCCCAAGCGTAAGGAGCAATTCGGGCAAGACGGGTTCCGCCAGAGACAATCCGGCCAGCGATGCCGCTATAGCCTTCGGGGGATGGGCGTGAACGACGGCTCGGATATCCTCGCGCTCTTCATACGCAGCCAGATGAGTTCGAAACTCGGACGTGACGCCGCCCTGTCCCGATACCTTGTTCCCGGAGGCATCCGCGACGATCAAGTCATTCGGCGCCATGAAGCCTTTCGAGACCCCGCTCGGCGTACACAAGAAGCGTTCGTCGGAAAGGCGGACGCTGATGTTTCCGTCCGTGGCGGCCACGAAGCCCTTTTCCCACAAACGGCGTCCGACATTGCAGATCGCTTCGCGCAACGCCCTTTCGTTTTCCATCAGTCCTCTTTCGGGGAAACCCGGGCAGCGCCGGGGATCAGTACACGGGAGTGCACCACGACCGGTATTTGTCTACCTTGCCCATGACCACCTGGAAATAGAGTTCTTGAAGCTTGCGCGAAATCGGCCCGGGCTTCCCGCCGCCAATGAGACGCCGGTCCACCGACCTCACCGGCGCTACCTGCGCCCCCGTGCCGCAGAAAAACACCTCATCGCAGACGTACAGCTCGGTTCGGGCTATTGGCCGTTCCACCACATCGATGCCCAGTTCGTTGCGCGCCAATTCGATTACGGTGTTCCGGGTGACTCCCACAAGGATGTCCGCGGTCGGCGGCGTTGTAATCAACTGGCCATTCATGACAATGAACATATTCATCGCGCTGCCTTCCGCGACGCTTCCGTCCTGGCGCAAGAAGATTGCCTCATCAAAACCGGCCTGCTTCGCTTCGGTCGCGGCCAGCGACGAATTCACGTAACTTCCGACACTCTTGGCACGGCTGGGAATTGCGTTGTCCGAAAGACGCCGCCAAGAGGAGACAACCACGTCCAGTCCGGATTCAATGTCGCAATACTCGCCCAGCTTGATTACGTAGCAGCATAGGCGGCTCTCTATGCCGCTCAGACGAGGCCCCAGAGATAATTCGCTCTTGTAGCAGATAGGACGAATATAGACGCCTTCCCGGAATTTGCTCCGCTTCACCAATTCGACGCAAATCCGCGACATATCGTCGGGGGTTTCCGGGACCTCCATGCACATGATGTTGAAGTTCCGAACCATGCGGTCAATATGGTCCGCCAACCGGAAAATCAACACGTTATCCTCGCCCGGCGAATAGTAGCCGCGAATTCCTTCAAAGAGACCGGTGCCATAGTTGAAGCTATGCGTCATAACGCTGACTTTGGCCTCCTCAACCGGCACATAGCGGCCTTCGAAATAGACAAATTGCCCGGGCTCCATCAACTTGCTCATGTCATTTCTCCCGCGTATCTACACCAGATACATATGAATCTTCATGGTTCGGGTTACCTTTTGAACGCACATACGAGGCCACGCTTGATTGACCCGAATCCATGCGCACGTGTGGCGAGCTGGTGGGGTGTCCCCCAACGTGTTCATCAGCTTACGTATGCGGAACGCCCTTAAGTATCGCCCGTCAGGCCGCCAGGATGCAAATACGCGCCCCCCCGGTCAATAAACGCGCGCGCGGCCCCTACTCATAGTATCGTCCCCCTGCTGCCGCCGCGCATGCTTGCGCCGTCTGACCCGCGCGTGACCTTTTGTGCGGAAGCGGCGGTTCTATCCGCGGTGAACAAGCAGGCGCATCCTAAACGGTCCGTGCGCGCGAACCGGCTCAAAAATAGAGTCCCCTCCTGAAGGCGCACTAAGGCCCCAGGAGGGAACAGAGATACCAAGACGCCTTCGGCGTCTACCCACCAAAATCAGAAATCGATGACCGGAGCGTCAAAGGAAATCCCGAACGGCTTGAGAATGGTGTTCACGAACAAGAAAAGGCTGCCGATCAAGCTGTTAACGAAGCACTCCGCGAAATTAATCAGACTATCCATGGTACTTTCTCCTTCTTCCCCAACGCTAAACACTACTCACCCAGACATATCACGCTACAATCGGCAACGCCAGACATTACACACTCTGGAACGCTGCCGGAGGTTCCTCGTTCGCAGGCACGTGCAATAGCCGCATACCTTTCCCCTCCTCCTCCCCCTATTGCATGCCTTCCACTACCATGGCAAAGACATTATCACTTTATGCGAAGCCCTGTCAAGAAATATTGAGGGGCCCTCAAAAGGCGCCTGTGCGGCCCTGCGCCCATCGCTGAAACTTTTAAAATGCCCTTCTAAAAGGCTAGACTAACCGGGTACCATGAAAAGAAGAATACCGTAACATGGCCAACCGCTATTTGCAGGAGGAACGCGATGACATCCATGACCTCTTCGGGACTTGCCTTGCTGGGCGGAACCCCCGTGCGAGGCGTCGACAAGACATGGCCCTCGTGGCCGGTTTTCGATGACACCGAACGCCAGGCGCTGCTCGAGGTGTTCGACAGCGGCAAATGGTGGTATGGAGAACGCGTGAAGCGCTTCGAGGGGGAATTCGCGGCGTTTCAGGATGCGGCGTACTGTGTGACCGCGACGAGCGGCACCACGGCAGGAGAGGTCCTCCTTCAAGCTATCGGGTTAGAACCCGGCGACGAAGTAATTGTTCCGCCTTACACGTTCTACGCAACGGCAAGCATGGTGGTGCGCAAAGGCGGCGTGCCCATATTCGTGGATATTGACGACTCATGGTGCATGGACCCCAATCTTATAGAAGCGGCCATAACGCGCCGCACCAAGGCCATCATGCCCGTGCATCTGGGCGGCCGCGTTTGTGACATGGACCGCATTAACGCTATCGCCGCCAAACGAGGGCTGTTGGTGCTCGAGGATGCCTGCCATTCCTGGGGCGGCAAATGGAAGGGAAAAGGCACGGGCGCGCTCGGTAAGGCCGGCATCTTCAGTTTCCAGGCGTCAAAGAATATCAATGCGGCGGAAGGCGGCGCGATCCTGAGCGATGACGAGGAATTGGCTGAGCTCTGCCGGTCTATCACGAACTGCGGACGGTCCAAAGGAGGAGCGTGGTACTCCCATCCCAACCTCGGGACCAATGCGCGCCTGACCGAGTTTCAGGGGGCGATCTTGAGCGCACAGATCGCGCGGCTCGAAATGCAAACGCTCACCCGGGAAAAGAATGCGGCCATTTTGAACAAAGAACTGGCCAAGATCGAGGGGCTTACCCCCCAACCGGGCGACAGCCGTATGACGCGCAGAGCCTATCACCTGTATTGCCTGAGGATTGACCCCGAAACGTTCGGCGTTTCTCGAGACAAGATGATCGAAGCCGCTCGGGCGGAAGGATTGCCCCTCATCAGTGAAGGGTATGCCATTCCGCTCTACGAACAGCCATCTATAAAGAACGCCAAAGACGCGCCTGACTACTCGAAACAGGAGTGTCCCGTCGCGCGCGACATCTGCACGCGCAGCGGGATCTGGATCGGCCACTCGGCTCTCCTGGGTTCGGAAGAAGATATGCGGGACATCGTCGCCATCTTCGCCAAAGTCAAAAAACACGCGGAGGCCCTGAAACGGGCGTGAAAACCAACCCAGCACCGGAAAACGGGACAGAGACTCCCGAGACGCCTGCACGAACGGTGACGTGTCCTCACTGCCGGTATGAATACCCTGCGCGGGAGCGTCGCTGTTCCATTTGTGGCTATCCCTGGCCATGGCTGGAGAGCGAAAACGTTGGCAGGAAAGAGGGTTGACGTCCATCCGTTGCTTTGCCCCGAAGCCGGGACTTCTGATATAGTTAAGTTGGCTGTGACGGGTGGCCTTTTCGACCCGCTGCTTTTTCCCAAAGGCCTCGCGCCAAACATCGGGTTTTGGTGTGATAACAGCGCGGGAAACCCTTCCGAACAGGGAGCATTCAGCCCGGATTGACGGGGAAGAGAGGAAATTTGCAATGCCTTCACTTCAGAAGATTCTGACATATGCCGTAAAACACGGCGCTTCGGACGTGCACCTGACGGTAGGGAGCCCGCCGGCAATACGCCTGGACGGCATCATCCGGTTCGTCGGCGAAGACCCAATTACCAATGACGACAACCTCGGGTTTCTCGACGAAATCATGATGCCGGAGGATAAGGAGCGGTTCTTGCGCACAGGGGATTCCGACCAGGCCCTCAGCTTCCCTGGGCTGGGCCGGTTCCGCGTCAACGTTCTCAAGCAGCGAAATTCAGTCGGCATTGTGATGCGTCACGTGAAGGCCAAGATCCCCAGTTTCGACGAACTGAATCTCCCCCCTGCGATCGAGAAACTGGCGCAAATGCACCGGGGTCTCGTCCTGATAACGGGAACCACCGGGAGCGGTAAGTCGACTACGCTTGCCGCCATCATCGACAAAATCAACACGGAACGCAGGCTCCACATCGTCACGATTGAGGATCCCATCGAGTTCCTTCACTCGAACAAAAAGAGCATTGTTACCCAGCGGGAGATGCACATCGACACGCATGACTTCCATACGGCGTTGCGGGCCGTCATGCGTGAAGATCCCGATGTTATCCTGATCGGCGAGATGCGTGACGCCGAGACCTTTCAGGCGGCCATGGCGGCCGCCGAAACGGGGCACCTTGTATTCAGCACCCTTCACACCACCAACGCCATGCTCACTGTGGACCGCATCGTCGACCTCTTTCCGTCGAATCAGCACACCCAGATCAGGTCCCAGTTATCCCTGCAACTGCGCGCCTGCATTGCGCAGCGCTTGCTCCCGAGCGCCGACGGCGTCGGCCGCGTCCCAGCGGTCGAGGTCATGTTCAATAACCCGGCTATCGCACAGTTGATCAAAGAAAATAACGTGCGGCAGATTCCCAACGTGGTCGCGGGCGGAAGAGAAGACGGGATGCAGACTTTCAACATGAGTCTCTACGACCTTATCAAGCGGGGACTCGTCACCGAAGAGCAGGGCATGACGGCCTCGGATAACCCCGATGAGCTGGCCATGAACCTTCAGGGAATCACGCTCAGCCAGGGCCGCGGCGGCATCATCCGCCGGTAAGCGCCACAAAGAAGGCGCCCATGACAGACCGTCGTGGGTGCGCAACACTCATTGGATGGAGAACCTCGGAAGCGGTGTGATCTCCCCCGTCACGGCGTCAACCCGCAGGACATGGAAGACTGCGTGGAAACGGCCTGGCAACGACCATTCATTCTCGCGTGTCAGGCAGATGAGCGCGTCGCTTCCTTGCCAGTCAAAATCGACGCAGTCGCCGTCCAGCCGGACATGCCGCGGCTCGAAATGATCGAGCGCACTGAAGACGAGATGGCCCCGAGGACGTTCCCAGGCCGCCCAGGCACCGTCGAGAGACATTTTCCCTTTCGAAATGGGGCATCCCAGCTCGACTAGTTTTCGCGCCTGCCATCCGCCGGGCGTTTTCGAACACTCGATCACCGTGCCCTCTTCGAACAGGAAACGCAGTGTTTCCGGCCCCCGAAAAGCAGGCGCCCCCACCACACCGGCCTTCTCATAAACGCATTCAGTGGTTTTCGGTGTGGAAAACATGACCCGGCCTTTCCCGTCAGTTTCCGAAACAAAGGCGCATACGCCCTCGTCACCATGGCAGGCAACGGAGCCAGGGACAGGTCTTTGAAGTGTTTCGATTGTGACAAAGGCTTCGTAGGGAGGCGCCGCCAGGATCCACCTGGCCCGGTCGCTGAACTCGAGCCTCGCCAGCAGGCGCTCATCTATCCATCCCAGAGGCTGGCTTGCCCGCCGGCCAAAAGCATCCTTTATGCCCTTGTTTTCCTCCCAGACATGCGTCTGGCCCGTCCCAAATGCCAGACGGTCTCCCGCAGGAGACCAAAGCAACGGTTCCACAAGAGGCTCCGGAAGCCGAACGTATTCCGTCCCTTTCGGAGCCGTACGGCTAACCCGGATGGCTTCCGCCTTGCCCGATTCCCATCGCTTGACCAATCCGACGGCACATTCGCCGTTGAGGCTTACGGCAATACATGTGGGCCACTCACGCCGCGGCCAGACGTTATTGGCACGCTGCACGTCGGGCATCTCGAAATAGGGGTCCAGGCACACTCCTTTTACCGCGTCACCCACATCAAATACAAAGACGCCGCCGGTGACGCCGGGCTCGACTCGGTGCAGGTCCAGCCCTTGGGCCGTGACAATGCCGAGCGTTATCGCCTCAAGCGCCGGCATGTCGCCGACATTCTTGACCGAAATCCGGACCTTGCCGTCATCCGTTCCAACGCCGCTCACTTCATAATCGCAAAAGCCGGAACGGTCGAACCAGACCCGGAAAAACTCCCCGAGGTCTTTCTCCGATGTCAGCTCTAGCGCGTGTCGAAACGCGTCCAGGGTGACGGCATTGCCGCCATGCACGCGCACCACATCCCTGACAGCCTCCCAGTAAACCTCGCGGCCTACGGTGCTTTCCAGCCAGCGCGCGATGAAGGCGCCGTCGATCTCAAGCGTTCCCGCTGACGCAGAAGAGAGCCGCGCCAGATCCATGGCGCCGACTGTGCGCAAGGGTTCCGAAAGAGGCGCGGGAAACTGCTTCTCAATGAATTCCAGCGCTGCGGCGCGTCCCCGGAGCTCTCTTAACGCCGCCCATCCGGAATAGGCCGACAGTCCCTGCAGGAGCCATGCGCCGCCATCCGGCCGCGAAGGATACCAGGAGGGCGAAACGGAATCCCCAAACCATCTGTGGGCAAGCGCCGTGGCGACAGCCACCGTGGCCGCATCGGCGCCGCCCGGCGCGTCGAAAGGCACGGCCGCGAGCCCGTTGCCAAGATACGTGGCCGTCGCCACATGCTCGCTGACTACTGCGCAGATGGCGCCGGGATTCTCGCCCAGCAGCGTGCGCAGCGCCGCTTCCGCTGACGGTATAACCGGTTCGTAGATGTCGGCGGAGGCCTCTTGACCAGGGCTGAAATAGATCTCCCACGGAATATTTCCATACGAACCCGAGCGCCGTGAGTAGTTGCCCGCCACAAGGGGCAAGCCCATACGCGCCTGCACGGGGCTCATACGGTAACTGCGCCAGCCAACGTTCCCCTTGGGCGTCTCCTCCACGTCCCCTGCCAGGCACAGGCCGCCAGGAATATCAACTGCACACTCGAAACGCGCAAAACTGGTGAAATCCACGGGATGCCAACAGGCCGGCCAGGGCAGCCAAACCTCAGCCTCATTGATATGTGCGCTTGCGAGCGAAGTGTTCTGAACGGAACCTGAGTACACGAGCTCCAGTTCAACGCGTTCACCAGCTCTCAATTGCCCGGGCAACGCCACACAAACCAGCCCGCCTTGCCGGGAAACGGAAAGAGGGTTGCCTTCACATGATGCCGACAGCGTCTTCAGTCCGGGATTCAGCAGGAAGTAAACCTGCTTGATATCCGAACCGCTGCTCTCGACTTCGAGCACGGTCTCGGCATGAAGCTCGCCGGTGTCGGGCAGTATGCGGGCTTCTATCGACTGGCTGATAAGGCGTTGGGCGGGTATTGCTCGAGCCACCCGGCCGTCGACATGTCTCTGCAGCCAATCCGGGCCATCGGGGTACCCATGCCACAGACGATGAACAAAGCAAACGGAAAGCGGCGCTATGACGAATATGCATAGCGCGCAGAGAGCCCCCGCCAGCTGTATTCGGCGTCTTCTTTTCGTGGTATTACGACCGCTCACCGTGTTCCGTACGGTTCAGCCTTTCGGTTCGATGTGGGGTGACCCGTCATACACGATCTTGACGAAATCCCCGCCGTTGAGTATCGACATCCGGGCTGCTTCGGTAACCAATTCGTTGACGCTGCTGTTCGCCGGCGTGGCGATCAGGCGTTTAGCATCGATCTCCGCAATGATTTCGCGCCGGCGCGCGAGCGCGGCGTTTTCGTCGAGACCCCGCGTCGCCGCGCGTATTCGGCCAATTGCGCCCAGGTTCGCCGCGACGGAATCGAATCCGTATCCCATAGGCTTGTATCCCGAACCTTCCCACGGGCCCAGTTGAAAGAAATCGGGGTTGATGTAATTGAAAACGGTTCCGCCCGTGCCAATCCCGCGCATGTACGAGTGGCTGACCCCGCGAAATTGATCGTTGTGCTGGAACAGGCCGGTTTTCCCGTCGCCCTCGCAGTAAATGACCAGCCCTTGTTCGTTGGGGCCCGCCCCCTCATCGGGGTACCCCAAGCCGTTTATGACCGACAACACCGCCTCATTCTCGAATACGACCCGCGCCTGAGACCACATATAACCCACATTCCCATTGGGGAAAGTGCCTTTCACGCCGTGCACCGAGACCCCCGCCGGCTTCAGGTCCGTAATGAAGTACGTCAGGTCCACGTAGTGGCAACCGATGTAAACGAAGGGGTCGGTGTTCTCGCAAGTGAACCAATTCTGAAAGTTCGAGTAGCGGTACAGGTAAGGCTCGAGCAGTTTGGCTTCCCCCATCACAAACTCGCCGAAATGGCCTTGTTCGTAGTGGCGCCGCGCGATGAGCGCGCGCCTGTCGAAGCGCTTATGGTACTCGACCCCGACAAAAAGCCCCTTTTCGCGCGCCAACTCCTCGATTTCGACCGCCTGAGCATACTTGAGCACCAGGGGTTTCACGCATAGAACATGCTGGTTGTGAGTCAGGGCCTCCATCACTACCGGATAGTGCAACTGGTCGGGCATGGCGACTACCACCGCATTGTGCCGCGGCATCCGGGCTATCACCTCTTTGTAGAGATTGGGCGCATCTTCGTCGCCTGAGCCATCCAAGGCGGGATACGGCGTGAAACCCTGTCCAGGAAATGCCTCTTCGAGCTGCGGGCTTTCTTTCAGCGCCTTGAGCGGCCGGTTGTTCAGCGCGCAAATGCTTACGCTGCCGACCATACCCAGCCGCTGCAAGTGGTAAATCGACGGCAGCAGCAAATCATTGGTGATCATGCCCCCGCCAACAATAGTTACATCAAAGGATTCTCCGACAGACATAACACTCCCCTTTCACGATGCAGCCATTCTGCTTCACGGCGGCACACGTGCGCATACGGTCAACTTGCTGAGATTCTCAACCCCTCACGAGGGTTCTTCCGGAAGCTCGGTTTCTTCGCTTGACGCTTTCGGTTTCTCGACAGGAGCTTCTGTTGCCCCAGCCGCCTCTTCCTTCTTTGGCAGAAGGATTTCAATCTTGAGACTGTCGAGCGCGGTTGTGAGATACTCGCGGAATGCATCGCCCTTCGCCTTGTTCTCAGCGGCGCGGCGGACGTTGTCTTTCACTTCATCATAGGTCAGGGTGGCCGCTGCTTCGCGGCTGTGCACCTTCATGATATGCCATCCATACTGGGTCTGAAACGGCTCACTGACCTCATCGAGAGGCAGTTCAAACATACGCTGCTCGAATTCCGGCACCATCCTCCCGCGGGGAACATCCTCGTATAGACCGCCTCTCGGGGCGGAGGACTTGTCCTGCGAGACCTCCTTCGCCACCTCGGCGAAATCCTCCTTCTTCGTCACTACGCGCTCGCGGGCTGCGTCAATGTCTTTCTTAGCCTTGGCCACGTCCTCTTCGGGGCCGTCCTTCGGCGCGAGGATGAGGATGTGCGACACATTGGCCGTCTCGGGCTTCTCCATCCGCCCGGCCGCTTTCAGTTCCTCGTAAGCTTTCTTTACCTCTTCTTCCGAAACCGAAACGTCCTTCGTCTTCTCTTCAAAGAACTTCTGTGAAACAAGCTGTTCGCGCAACTTGCCCTTGAAATCGGTTTCCGTCATCCCCCGGTCCTTGAGAATCTCTCCAAATTGCTCTGCCGGTATACGGGCTTTGGCCTTTTCGAAGGCCTCGTTGACTTCTTCGTCAGAAACCGTGGTTTCCGCCTTCTTGGCCAGCGCGTATATGGCTTTGCTGCGAATCATGGACTGCAATACGCGTTCCGCATCGTCTCTGTCGAGTCCTTCCGGCGGTTGATTCGGGTCGTGGTTGGGGTCTCTTGCCGACTGGGCCGCCTTCATCCGCATGGCGTTGAACATGGCCTGCTGGAACTCTTCACCCGTGATTACCTCGTCTTCGACCTTGGCCACAATGGGCGGGATTTGCGGTTGTTGTTCTACCGCCGCAGGCGCTGGGGGAGGCTCCGTCTCTCCCGAGAACGCCCGAAGCGGCAGGAACAGAGCCAGGCACGAAACACCAAGTACAAATGACAGCATCCACGACTTCGTTTCAAACCGTATCCGCATGATTTATCTCCTGGTCCTGGTCAGGACCGTTGCGATACCGGAAGGATTTGCGGGGGACTTGCCGATATCTTTTTTGCGTTGTACAGCACCAGCCCAGGCGCTCCTACTTATAAGGTAACCGGCTTACCGCTCTGGGCCGAACGGTAAATGGCTTCGATCAGAGCAACAGCCCGCCGCCCTTCTTTGCCATCTATCAACGGCGGCCGATTGTCGCGCACAGCTTGCGTAAAATCTTCGATCTGACGCCGATGGCCCTCGTGCGTGACGTTGGCCATGGGGTCAGAGGCCCCTGCACCCGCAGCGGCCTTGGGCATTTCCGACCGGATCGTCTCGTCCTCGGGCCGCTCGTTCTTGAATTTCCAGAAGTGCAGGTTGCCGTCTTCCAGGATAGCGCTCCCCTGGTCGCCGTGCACCTCGAGGCGCGCCGGGTGACCCGGCCAAACCGCGGTACTGCCTTCGATTACGCCCATCGAGCCATTCTCGAATTCAAGGATGGCACACGCGAGGTCCTCGACTTCGAGGCCTTTATGACCCACCAGACTGGTGCGCGCAAAGACGCTTTTGACCGGCCCGAAGAACCACAGCAGAAGGTCAATCTGGTGGATGCCCTGATTCATCAGGCAACCGCCACCGTCCAAGCGCCGCGTGCCCCGCCACGTTCCACTCTTGTAGTACTCGTCTGACCGGTACCACTTGATATACGCGTCGCCAAGTACGAGCTTCCCGAACCGCCCTTCGTCGAGGGCTTTCCTGACCAGTCTCGAGCCGTCCGCAAAACGATTCTGGAAAATGCACGCGAGTTTTACCCCGGCCTCTTCGACCGCCTTAAGGAGCGCATCGATCCGCTCGGTATTCACCTCAAGAGGCTTTTCCGAGATGATATGTTTGCCGGCCCGAGCGCATGCCATGCCGGCCTCGGCGCGCAAACCGCTTGGTATGCAAAGGTTTACAACATGTACGTCCTCACGCTTCAACAGTTCAAGATAGTCCGTATACGGGGTGGCCCCGAAACGCTCAGCTAACCGCTGCGCGCTCTGTTCAACAACATCCGAGACAGCCACCAGACGCGCCCCTTCGATCGCCTGGATAGCCTCCGCATGCATGGGCGCAATGTTGCCACATCCGATAATGCCATACCCCAAATCTGCCATGTCTATCATCCCCACCTTCTGTTAGTCCGTAACCAGCACCGTCATTCGCTTATCTGCCTGTTTCGTGGTAAATGTTTAGCGGAAACTTCTCTCATGATACGGTTTCCACAACGCATCGCCCGCTGCGCGAGAGCATCACGGAACCCGCAGCCGAGCGCGTGTATCATAGCAGATGGAACGCGCGCGATGCGACCGCACACGAGACGATGCCAGCGATAAACCCTTGGAAGAGAATGCGTTTGCCTTGACTTCACCAAACCCTGGGAGTAGCATCTTGCCCCGTATTGGCAAAACACATGTTCTCGCGCCTGTGCACAACTCATGTCACTTCGCTCACAAACAACTGACTCGCTTGGTTTTATGTCATGCTTGAGCCCGACACAACACATATTCGCCGCCCTGCCCCGGTTCCCATTCGCAAGACACTCCAGGATCGGAACATCGCACAGGAAGACGTCATTGTTGCTGCCGTAACCGACCTCGATATCGCCGGCGAATACGCAGAATCCTGGGTCGTCGCGACCAAAACCCACGTCTTCGTGTTCGCGCTGGACGACGAATTCGGCGAGCCGCTGGTGCTCAAGGAGGTCGCACTGGCGAACGTCGAAACCGTTCGGACCGACACCCGCGTGGGCTCCGGGTTCCTTGAGATCAAGGTCAATGACGTGTTCGAGGAACTCGCGCGCTTCTCAAACCGCAACGCCGAGAAATTCAACAAGATCGCCTCGCTGCTGAAGAGCCTTTCCGCCGGAAAACAGGTCTCCATGGAGAAGGGAGACGAAGAGGTCCTGGTAGGACGCTGCCAGAAATGCGGGCGGCCGGTACCTGAGAAACGCATGCGGATCTGCCCTAAATGCGTCAAACGGGGACTGGTGTTTCTGCGGTTCCTGTCACGCGTGCGGGACTATTGGCCTTACGCCACGATCGCCATGATACTGGTTGTCATGACCATTTTGATCCAGATGGTGCCGCAACAGTTGACCCGGGTTCTCGTGGACAATGTGTTCGGGGAACAGCCCGTCCCCCGGTGGCTGGGCATCTTCGCCGAAGCGTTCGGGGTAGCCTCGAAGCTTGGCATGCTGTGCCTTGTCGTGGCGACCCTCGCCCTGACCACGCTCTCAGGCGCCATCGTATTGTGGATACGCGAGAGCCTCGCTGCATGGCTGGCCAACCGCCTGGGTTACGATCTCCGGAAGGAGGTCTTCGTGAAACTCGAAGACCTGGCAGTCCGGTACCACGACACGCACCCCGTCGGACAGTTGATGACCCGGTGCAGCCAGGACATCGAGGTGCTTCAGGGATTTATCAACCAGCTCACGTCGGGGTTCGGCTACCAGATCCTGCTGGTGATCGGCGTCGCGGCGATCATGCTCGCCACCGACTGGCAACTCATGCTCTGGGCGGTCATGCCCGCGCCCTTCGTCATGATATTCACGGCGGTCTACTATCAGCGCATTATCCCGCGGTGGCGCAAGTATTGGACCTCGCGCTCGAGTCTGGCAAACATCCTCCACGGCAGCCTGAACGGAGTGCGCGTGGTGAAAGCTTTCGCCCAGGAAGCCCGCGAAGCCAAGCGTTTCGACCGCTACAGTTCGAATTTCCGCGACGCCGGCATGAGCGTCAACATGTCCGCCGCCCGATTTACCCCTTTTATCAGCTGGCTGTTCCAACTCGGCAGCTATTTTGTCTGGCTCCTGGGCGGGAAGGCCATCATTGACGCCCACGCGGCCAGCCTGGCCCGGGAGGCCGCGCAAGCAGCTACGCAATCCGCCGCGCTGATCCAGACGGCCCCCGAAGAGTTGACCCTGGGCACCCTTCTAGCGTTCCTCGGCTACCTGACGCTCTTTTACTCCCCCTTGAATGCCCTGACCCAGATGTCCACGTGGTTCACGTCGTTTACGACACAGGCTCACCGGGTGTTTGAAGTGCTCGATGAAGCGCCTGAAATCGAGGAGTCCGAGGACGCGGTCGAGATCGAGATCCAAGGAGCAATTCAGTTCCGGGAAGTCACGTTCGGCTACGACCCCCACATCCCGATTCTGCACGACGTCAGTTTCCGCGTGAATCCCGGCGAAATGCTGGGCATCGTAGGCCACAGCGGCAGCGGCAAGTCAACCACGGTCAATTTGATCATGCGCTTCTACGACCCCCAGGAAGGGCAGATCACCATCGACAACATCGATATCCAGAAGATCAAGAAGCTCTGTTTGCGCCGCCAAGTGGGCCTGGTCGCGCAAGACCCATTCCTGTTTCCCGGAACAATTGCCGAGAATATCGCCTACGGGAATCCGCGCGTCGCCCCTGAACGCATCCTTGATGCGGCCCTGGCTGCCAATGCGCACATGTTCATCACGCGCATTCACGATGGCTACGACACGCGCCTGGGCGAGCACGGGTCCGGTTTGTCCGGCGGCGAACGCCAGCGCGTGGCCATTGCGCGCGCCCTGCTCCACAATCCCCGCATCCTGATCCTCGACGAAGCCACGTCGAGCGTGGACACCATTGCCGAGCGCGAGATTCAGAAGGCCCTCGAAGCACTGAGCCTCGGGCGTACAACAATTGCCATCGCCCACCGTCTGAGCACCCTGCGCAATTGTGACCGCATCCTGGTCTTCGAAGAGGGACTGATACGCGAACAGGGAACGCACGAAGAACTCCTCGCACAGAACGGCATCTACAAAAAACTGGTTGAGATCCAGGCACAACTGACCAGCGACCGCGCCACCAGCGTCGACAACCTGAAAGCGGCCGAGGACCTTGAACGGGCTGAAGCCATCAAGCGCGAAACGCCCGCGCCCGTCTCCCAGCAGGAACGAAGCTCCGAGCGGCCACGGCCGGCGGTACCCCGGATTCGCTATCTCGACCCCAAACAGCTCCACCTGTATTCCAAAGACGAAGGTGGCATGCGTGTCGTCTATCGCGACGAGGTATACGACCACGTGCGCGCATACCGCTGCTTCCCCACCTCGTGCCCGAGCGAATTCATCGCGCTCTGGATCGGCGAATCCGCCCTCGAACACAAAGAGATCGGCATGATTCGGCGGCTCAAAGAACTGGCGCCGGGTTCCACCCTCGCCATCGGACACGAACTGACCAAACGATACTTCATCCATTACATCTCCAAGATCCTCTCCATCAAAGAGGACATCGGCTTCCTCACATGGCAGGTTGAAACCGATAAGGGAGAAATGGAGTTCCTGACCAAGAATCACGAACGCCGAACCGTCATCGAAATGGGAAACAACGGACGCATCATCTTCGACCTCGACAACAACCGGTACGAAATCGAAAACCTCGATGCCCTCCCTCCGGCCGACAAGGCCCTGTTCTTCAAGTACGTCTATTGGACGTGACCGCCGTGCCGTGGCACGTATCCAGCGAACGGTCTTACATTGATATGTGTGATGCTATGCGCGCGACATTCCGCCCGCCGGAACTGTCGTCAGAGTTGAGAGGATGGGGAGCCGCTTCGGCATAACCTACTGATTCTCAATGGCTTATCGCAATCCGGAAACCAGCCTACGGCTTCCTTGCGAAATAAGAAAACTATGATATACTACGAATAGGCGGAGTTTTCACGGATCGGGAGGACACACCGGCGAGGGACTCTACTACCCAATCATGATCAGCTTTCCAAGCATTGTGGAGGTTTCACTGCACGCATACAAACCGAAAGGAGTGACTACGACCATGCGAAAGAGGGGTTTCACTCTAATCGAACTACTGGTAGTAATTGCGATTATCGGCATCCTGGCTGCGATTCTGTTGCCCGCGTTGGCTCGCGCCCGCGAATCCGCGCGCCGCGCCAGTTGCGCCAATAACTTAAAGCAGCTTGGGCTCGTATGTAAGATGTACGTAAACGAGTCTAAAGGCGAGAGGTACCCGCCGAATCAATGCTGGCCGTGCAATCCAACGGGCGAATCTTCAGGGAATTTCACCATGGACCTGATGGTGGTATATCCCGAATACCTGACTGACGCCGCCGTGACGCTTTGCCCATCGAACACCCTGGGCACCGACGTCAAGACGGTCTATGTCGAGGCGGATAAATACGCCACAGTTCGGTGTGATCGCGCAGGAAACACCTGTCCCGTGACCATCGGCGAATTCTATCCGTGCGAGGCAGATGACCGGTACACGTCGTATCTCTACCTGGCGCACAATACAGTCTGGCCAGGCATTACGACAGGTATTGATGACGGAGCCCTGGTTGGGATGAGCGTCATGGACGCAATTGGATGGATTATCGCGAACGATCCCGACATTGTGCCCATGTTTGAAGCCTTGTACGGCGCAATTGACGACCCCATTGCCGGAGACAATGACGTGACGCGAACGGCCGATGGTACCGCCGATCTGCCTGAGCCGATCTGGCGCCTGCGCGAAGGCATCGAGCGCTTCCTGATCACGGACATCAACAATCCGGCGGGCAGCGCGCTGGCCCAGAGCAACCTCCCGATCATGGGGGACTGGGTGAGCACCGACATCGGCCAGGAATTCAACCATGTGCCGGGCGGCGCCAACTTCCTTTTCATGGACGGCCACGTGGAATTCATCCGCTATCCGGGCAAATGGCCGGTAAGCCCGCTGATGGCCATACTCCAGAGCGAAGAGGTCGGCAGTGCGTTCTAACCACGCGTGCCGGCGGGTATTCGGAAGGCGCGAGTATCTCGCTCGCGCCTTCTTTGTTTGGCATTGCGCCCTGGCATTGTCCCTATTGGCTCGCTAGTCCCCGGCCCTGTACTGGCAAACCGTCTGGATCAAGCGGCACACGTGCTCGAACGGGGTATGCCGTAGCAGGCCATGGTTCAGATTAAAAATGTGCCCGCGGCATTCTCCGGACTCGATACACGCGCGGGCGGCCGCGGTGATGGTTTCGAGGGGCCCCTCGGCCAACAGTCCGTTGTCGAGATTGCCCTGCACTACCCGGTCTTCCCCCACGATTCGCCGGGCTTCGGCAATCGTCACGGAAGAGGGCAAGCTTAAGATATTGGCGCCGGAAGCATCCAGCAGGCGCAGGTCCCGGATGTCTCGCGCGAACGCAATAGCGGGCACGGTCCCACGCAGCGCCTCGAAGACCCGTTGCTGATAGGGCAATGCGAACTCGCGGTACTGCTGGGCATTCAGCACAGGGGCGGCCGACTCGAACAACTGCACCGCGTCCGCCCCCGCGGCGATCTGCAACTTCAGGTAATCCACCGTTACATTGGCAAGTTTATCGAGCAACGCATGAGCAGATCGAGGATGCCGCGAGAGAAACCGGACGGCCTCGGACGCAGAGTCCCCGAAGCTCTTTCCCTCGAGGAGGAAAGCCGCGAGCGTGAATGGCGCTCCGGCGAACCCCAGCACGGGCATGGCTCCGCCCAGCTCCTTGCGCACCAGCCGGAAGATCTCGGGAATGAACGGCAGCTCCTCCGCCACGTCATAGGTGTGCAGCTCATCGAGGTCCGCGGTGTCTCGCAATGGGGTTTCGAGCATTGGTCCCGGACGAAACACGAACGGCGCTCCCATGGGTCCCAGCGGTGTCAGAATGTCCTGAAAATAGATGATTGCATCCACCCCGATGCGCCTGGGCAGGAGGGAGATGCGGGCAGCCCATTCGGGCTGGCGGAACAGGCGTTCGAGCGGCAGACCGGCTTCGTCCTTGAGCTTGACGTACTCGGGGTCCGTTCTCCCGGCTTGACGCATCAGCCACACGGGAGGCCGCTCGGTCCGTTCTCCTTGAGCCGCCCGCAGGAGAAGATCGTTGCGGTACCGTCCCATCAATCCACCCTGGTTACCACTGAAGTTCGCACGTGACATTGGTTCCCCTCAAAGAGTGTTTCAGTATCACCGCTTGCAGTTCCGCGTCATACAGCCATCCGGTTTCGGCTGTCTGCAGTTCCTGTGAACTGGCGACACGGGCGCCGGCGCCGTCGACGGCACGCGGTTCGGCCACGGGGGCCACGAGCGTGTGGGTAACTGGGGCATACATGTCGCCCAAGGTGAACCGGAGAAGTCTTTCCTCGAGCCGGGCGTCGTTGGTCACAATCGTCGCGGGCGAATTCAGAAACACCGGCGGTTCTCCGCCGCGGTCAATTCTGACACAGCGGATCTCCGGCGATTGGCCTCGCAGACGGAAGCCATTCAAGAGGATATTCTCGGGGTTAATGTCCGCCGGATTGGGGCGGTTCTCAACCATGTTCCACGAGTCCGGGTAACAGCCTTCGCTGGGCCACCCTGTGTACTGCTGCCGCATCGCCGACATGAGGATCCCTTCGGCAATGGCGTCCCAGCTGAAAGAATCGTCGAACTCAGCGAGATCCTGTAAGCCATAGGCATACACCAGCCCGCACCACACAACTGGGAGGCCGATCCACGAGTGGGTGTAGAACGTGGAACCGATCACCGAGATCACGTTGTAACTCATGGTTGGGATGCCGTCGATTCCCCACATGTAGATGAACGGCAGGCCCGTCCAGGCCCAATATCTCGCGTGCTCGAGATGGGACGGGTCGCCCGTGAGACGGTAGGCCTCGCAATAAGCCCGGACCGCGTACCCGGCGGCCAGAATGTCGGGTTGATACATAGGGCATTCCCACATCTGCGCGCCACGGGGCACTTCGTAGCGCTCCATCTGTTTCATGGCATCGAGGGCCTGTGCTGCAAGAGCCGGGTCTCCTGTAAGCCGCGCCGCGCGCAACACGTGCAACGCCGGCGATGCAGCCTGGCCGAGAGTGTGGCCGCCCGGCGGCCCGAGAGCGCCGTGCTTCTCGCTCGCAGGTTCCCAGACCCACAGCCCGTCTTTGCGCGCATTCAGGTGATTGTAGGCGCTCTCTTTCAAACCCTTGAGGGCGTCGGGAAGGTAGCCATACATGAATGGAAACTCGCCACGCATGATATGGCAGCCGGCGCTGGTCCATAAGCCGCGCGGGCCAACTTCATCGAGAGCGCGGCGAGCAACCAAATCTATCCGTCGCTCGATTTCAGTCACGACGTTAGGCGCAACGCCTGAAGCAAGGTCCAGCATCAACGGCACTGCATGGCCGACTGACGGCTCGCTGTTCCATCCCTGGCAATGACTCCAGCCAGGCGGGTTTTCGTGCCACACCGAGCTCAAGTAGGCTTCCCGGCAAAGCGCCTTCTCCTCTTCCCAGTCCCGCGGCGGCGCCCCAGCGCCCGGCAATCCAAACAAGTCGAACCACTGCTGCATGGCTTGAAGTACCAGGCCGCCTGAATGGGGGCCACTGACAATGCTGTCCTGCCCGTACCGTACCCGGTGATCGAGCACAAGCCATGCTTCCAGATGCAGCCG
>DAOLNV010000047.1:41051-43414 GCA_035416745.1 Candidatus Hydrogenedentota bacterium
GGCGGCGCGAGATCGCGTGTCGAGGAAGACGCCTCGTCTCCTTCGAGATACTCGATGCCCGGGAAGATGGCAAAGGACTTTCGCGCTCCGAATGACCGGTCTCCGGCAAGAACCGGCGGCATCGAGAACGCCGCAATCGCGGCATCTTCGGGAGCGATGGTCTCGAGTTCAAGATGGATGCGCGCACTGTCGGCCTCGGCATATGCCATCAGGAGGATGGGCCAGGCCTGGCCTGTCTCGCCCTCGGCGGTGCCATAGATGCAAAGCCAGGTCGATCGGAGAGGATGGATATTACTGATGTGAAGCCGCAATTCTTCGAGCGCGCCATTCTCGTGACGAAGCATCAAACGGCAAAGCGGATACAACGACGCCACACGCCGCCAGCCTCCGCCATCCCATACGTCGGCCATGGCGTACGCGGCGTCGTCTTCGTCGACAACCACGGAGAGCCGCGACCAGGCGTTGGCTACGATAGCGCGGATGTCGCCGTTGCGTTCAACCACGACCACCGGGTCCTCGGTGCGCGATTGCGGAGGCTCGATCTCTTCCGCAAAAACATGTATGCGAAGTTCAGGGCTTGTGGCCAGCAACCAGTCCCCGGGTGATTTCGCCGCGAGACCTTGCCAGACGAGGGCCGTTTCTTCACCCGGCTGAAGTGTCCCCACGGGCAGCGCTTGCGCCGCGCTCGGACCAAGCTCCGCAAGGTCACGGCCCCCCAATGCCTGGAGCTGCGACGTAACGCCGCCGGTGTGCGTGCCACGGCCCGTATTCCTGACCCGTTGAATGATGCTGAAGGGTTTACCAACCGTCACGAGCGGTGAGCTCAGCTCGGTAGAGACAACTTCCACCTCGGGAAGGTACACCCCCGCATAGATATTGCCAAGGGACGCCGCCCCCGCCTCGATATCCATGGCGGGGGGCTGGAAATCATCAAAGGCAAGCGGCAGGAGACGGGTACCCTCACCCAATGCCGCGGACACGCTTCGCGTCCCTGTTCTCAGCACGACTCGGGCGGATTGCTGGCACGCCACCTCGACCAGAGCCAACCCCTTGGCCCCCGCGGGCAGTGCTGAGGCATCCTGGGCAGGGTCCAGCAGCAACAACAACGGCTCTCCGAACAGGGCCCAGTCGTAACTAGAGTTCTCAGAGATAGCGTTCGTATGGAAGCCTACGGAAACCGTGCGTCCCGCCCACGGCGCCATGTCGATAGCCCGCGGTTTCCATCCGAACTCCGCAACGGACTCCTCGAATACAAGCCGTCCCTCGACGGCCACCGAGAATCGGACACCATTGGGCGTGTTCGGCGTCGCATTCCAGTCAAATCCCGGTCGCAGCCCCACACTGAAGGCCAGATAGCAGCGCTGATTGCCTTGCAAGACGGGCACAGAGACGTCCCCGAACTCCAGGATCGCATCCTCTGCTCCTCCAGGATGCAAGAACATTCCAGGCATGGATTCGCCGTCCGATTGTTCCCATTGACCCACCGAGGTGTCCGTCGCGTTGATGACAGCGGCCTCGTCGTACCGAGCCACAAAATCAGCGAGAACTCGGATGGACCCCGGCAGAGACGACTCAGCCTGGCTCTGGAAGCAACTCAAAATAACCATTCCAATGGCGCAAACACGCAAATAACTGGGGGTTACGACCTTGTGCATAATCTTTCTCTGGTTCCAGGCGGATTTGCCTCGTGAAAATCAATACGCGAATCAGTCGGCAGGACGCCGAAAGAGAATCGCCAATACGGCGCCTGCGATAGTCAACGCAGGTCCAACGACTTGAAGGGCCGGAAGCTGGTCAAGCCCTGGAATTTGCGAAGCAAATCCCAAGTAATGGGCGCCCGAGAGGATGGCCCCTACCACAAAAACAACGACCCCCAAGACAAACATGTCGTGACCTCACCTCTTCCGAAAAAGGACGCCCGTGTACTGTGCGTCGTCAGGGAAGTTGACCGCCCTATTCGCCGAAGGAGTATAGATTGCCCGGATCCGCATATCAATTCCTTTCAAATCACCTCCGGGTAAGCGCCGCCAAACCAGGCTATGGTGCCACGCGCTCTTGCGACCCGGCGGCGAGGCCTTCTTCAGCCCCACCGGCGCGAAACATACCAGCCTGGCCTGAAGGGCCAGGAAAATGATATCAAACGAGAGTGGAGGGCTGAAGGCCCGAAACATACCCCCGGGGTACCGCCGCCCCATCTTCCGCGCCAACGGCGCGAAACATACCAGCCTGGCCTGAAGGGCCAGGAAAATGACATCAAACGAGAGTGGAGGGCTGAAGGCCCGAAACATTGTCCAGCGCTCACCCTCCCGACGCTGTCCGGAGCCGATCGAAGCCGCCTACCGTTTCGCCGTCCTTGGAATCCT
>DAOLNV010000048.1:0-22726 GCA_035416745.1 Candidatus Hydrogenedentota bacterium
TCCACAATGATGCTTCCTATCTCATTCTGTTTCGGAGGGTTCAATCTTCGTGTTCTCCGTGTCTCTGTGTGAGCGCATTCTTGTCGATACATACGCGCTCACACACGTTCCCTCTGCACGCCGGGCGGCGCGCATGCACGTCCTTTAGTATTGTCTAACGAATAGACATAAAGGGAGAATAGCATTTTCATGTCTCACTAAGCATAGGCGCAGCGAGAGACTCTTGCAAGCGCTGACCCTTTCCCAATCTTTACCGATAATGCGCCCTTGATGCATCACCGTTTTCACCTCGTTGGTGGTGAGCCCCTTCCTTCTCACTCCATTTATCCCGAATGGAGACGATAAGATCCCTCCAGCAAGGGCTTTCCTATCAGGCGATTGGGGGAAGGAATGACCCGGCGGGCCTAGCGGCGCCGGTATGCCGATGCAAGCGGCGAACCCAACAGCAGCGCGGCCCCGAACAGGGAAACGGCCAGGCCGATGAACAAGGATGCCGGCCGGTACGTGTACACAATCTCGTGCGTACCCGCCGGCGTCGCGATGCCGCGAAATATGCCGTTCACACGCAGTATTTCGCAGGGGACGCCATCCAGCGTGGCCCGCCACCCCTTTCCGAACGAGTCACTGAGCACCACGATGCCCGGCTGCGGGGCTTCGACGTGGATCGCCACATGCTCCGGCGACAGTTCCTCGAGAGAGCAGGCGGAAGCCGCTGTACGCAGGTCGGGGACGGCTTCACCGGCGGCTGGCGCGGCTGCAGCCGCGGCCCCGTCGCGCGGCGTGTCGAGCGCAGCGGCGAACACGTTGCCGTCAGGCGGTTCCAAGGGTCCGGGCACTCGTTCCTCGAACTGCTCCAGATACGGGCCGTGCTCCGCCGCAACAATACATTCCCGGGCGGGGTCGAAATCGTCCGAAGCCATAATGTCAATCGCGCTGGATACCGTCTCCGCCATACGCCATTCCGGCACCCAGAACGCGCGCGGCAGAACCGATTCGTTGACGAAGACGCGCCCCCGAACGGAAGACTGCACTTCGCGCAGGCGTACCCCGCCGCCGCTCCAGGTCTCCGCGGACAGGCCCGATTCTGGCGATGCCAGCACCGCTCGCGCGGCCATGAGATTGAGCAACGAGGGCTGCGGCGCGTCTGGAGAAACCTCCCACGAAGCCACGGCATCGGACGTTGTGCCGGAACGCCTCAACCGCGACCACCAGGCGGCGTGTTCGCGCGATGCAAACACGTTGCGCCCGCCTACGGCATCCAGGGGAACGAGCATTCCGAGGTTGGCCGGCAAACCGTACTCGAGCGGGCGCGACGCAATGACCACGCGGCCCCCGAGCGCCCGTTCGCGGATCAACTCGATGGACTCGGAGTACCGGTTCAGCTGCTCTTTGAAATCCTGATAGGGATGACCGTACGCGTTGACGTTGGCCACCGTCAGATCGATAAAGGCGAGCAAGGCGATCGCGCAAGAGGCGGGCACCGAAAACCAGCTCTTTCGCAGGAGCAGACAGGGCGTCAGCAAAACCACAAAAGCGATAGTGTAACCCCGGCCCTGGCTGCCGGCCAGATAGAACACGGCCGCGAGCGCCGCGAATACCGCCATGGCCACGGGCCATACTCTGGCTGAATGATAGCCCGTCCGCGGCTTAAGGATGCGGTCCGCGCCGAGCGCCGTCAGCACGGCGGCGCAGAACATGGCGAAACATAGCCAGGCTTCTCTGGGCAGGGCGCCCTGTCCGCGTTGGAGGCCCGCGGCGCCCACCAGCCATGCGGCCGTTCCAGCCAGCCCGAACAACACGACTTCGCGCCAATGCCGGCGTTGGAAAAGCGCGGCCGGGAGAAGAATCAGGGGAACAATGCCCACATAGCCCAATCGCGGCAAATCGCTCTGGCGGGAGGTAAACGTCTGCACAACCGCTTCGCGAAACGAGCCGGGGAGCCGCCCTCCCGTGCGCAAGTAAAACAGGGCGTTGGCGGGCGCACTGAGGTCCCGGGCCCAGAGAATCGTGGGAAGCCACTGGATTGCCGTCAGGCAGAGGGCGAGCGTTCCCGCCAGTATCAGGCCGCGCAAGGCTGCACGCAGCCCGAACACTTCGCGCTGTCCCGCAACACCGTGCAGGAGGGCATAGGCTGCGGCCAGGGGGAAGACAAGGACAACGAGCGCATACGCACCGGAAAAGATAAAGGCGGCGCCCAGAAGGCTTCCAAGATATACCCAGCGGCGCTGGCCGAGACGCGCAAACTCGCGGACGGCCCAGAATACCAGCGGCAACCATGCCAAGGCGGTCGCGAGATACGGCCGCGACATGCCTGCCGCCGAGGCCCCCGAGAAAGCGTACGCCACTCCGCCGATCAGGCTCGCGCCATAGGCCAGGTCGAGGGACCGGGCGAACAGCGCGAACCCAAATCCCATCAATGCGAGGCAAATGAACGAATGCAAGGCCATAGCCCGTCCGGTATCGGAAAGAAGAAAGACAGCGTTCAGGGGCTGAAAGAGACCGATCCTGTGGTCTGGCAGCAGGGGAATGCCACACATCTGCCGCGTATTCCAGAGGGGGAACTGCCCCGACCGCAGACGGCCATAGGCGAAGTGCATCGCCGGGTAGACAAATTGATACAAGTCGCTGTTTTCATACGATTCGCTGGCAGGGACCTCCGGCAATTCCACATGTTGCCAAAACAGAGGCGCCGCGAACACAAAAGATACCGCGAGCAAGAACAGCGCCGCGAATCCATACCGGTTTGTCTCGGAAACGGTAGCCTCCACGCCCGTGAACCTTTCTTAGACGCCTACTCCAAGAGCTCCCGGAGTTCGACGCGCCGCTTCTCTCTTACGGCACGCACCAACGCATGCGTAACGGCAAGGCTCTTGAGATTATCCGCGGCGGCTGTCTCGGGCTGCTGGCGCGATTCGACCGCGCGGGCAAAGGCGTCAAGCAAGCCGGCCTGTCCAACAAGGGGCCACGCCACTTGCCGGAGTTTGCGCCTTTTTGCGGGGGAATTGGAGACGTAGAGTTCGTCGTTCTCCCACAAGAGCGCCCCTCGGCTCCCGTCGAAACGCCAGTTGCCGTTCCACGGCGTTTCCCAACCGTTGGCTACCCAGCTTGCATGATAATTGACGCATGAGCCGGTATCGAGTTCCAGCGCCGCCATCACGCCGGCATCGCCCTTAAACCAGTTCCAGGGCGCGCAGAGTGTTACGCCCTGGACCGCGCGGACGTCGCTCGCCATCAAGAAACGCACGAGATCAAAATGGTGAATCGACATGTCCAGCACAAGAGGAAATGCCATTTTCTCGCGGTACCCGCCAAAATGCGGGCCCTTGTGAAAGCCTATATCCACGCTGCCCACAGTCCCAAGCTTTCCTTGTGCCAGAAACCGTTTGACGGTCTGCGGAAGAGCCGTGTACCGGTAGTTCTGCGCCACCATGAGAATGCGTCCAAGCCGTTGCGCCCGTGAGACCAGCGTCTTGGCGTCGCGAAGGTTGCCGGTTAAGGGTTTTTCGCACAGGACATCGAGATTGCATTCCATCGCGGCCGTGCAAACGTCTTTTCGGAATTGCTGCGGGGTGACATCCAGGAGCGCGTCCGCCTCGATCTCGCGCAAAGCCCGGGCCAGGCTTGTATAGCACCGGCTGCGCGGCATGCCGTGCCGTGCCGCCGCGGCCATCAGGTTCTTGCGGTTGGTATCCACGTAGGCGGCGGCCTGCCACTTATGAGAAGCAGCGACAACGCCGGTCCAGTGCGCCCCCATTCCACCCACGCCGACTTGGATTAGACGTTTCATCGACACTCTCCTGTGTTTTGGCAAAACGGGCAGGGAGTCGGGCGTGTGCCCCGCATATAGCCCTTATCGGTGGGGCCTTCCCCGCTGTTGGACCCAGCGCCTGCGACGGCGCAAGTCTATCATCCGGTATTCCGGCCTGTCCATTTCGCCTCAGGCAAAAAACGATACTCGGAGTCAATCCCGGCACCCGCCACGCGGTTCCCTTGATTCCCTTCCCATAATGCCCTAGGATGGCCGGAAATCCGGCATGGCTGTGCTCAAGGGGCGGAGCGTCGTATGGAGAACACCGAGCTCACGGTCATAACAGTGACACGAGGGATGCCGCAGGTGCTTTCCATGTGTTTAAGCCACCTCGAGTTGCAGACCTATCCGCCGGCGAAATTCGAAGTGCTGGTGGCAGTTCTCCCGAATGTCACGGAGACCGAGCAAACGCTCCAGCGGTTTTCCATGGGGGGGCCGGTGCGCATGCGCTTTGTTCACGCTGGCCGGGAAGATGTTGTCGCAGCGCGTAATCTCGCCGTGATGCAGGCTCTGGGGCGATGGCTTCTTTTTCTGGACGAGAACCTGCTGGCCGGCAGCCACCTCATCGAAAGCCACATCGAAACACAGCAACTCAATGGCGGCGCCTGTGCGGTTGTCGGCCACATAGATTATCATCCCCAGCTCGAGCATCGGACGCAGCCCAAGGCCTGCATGTTGACCGACCGGGTGTTTCAACCCGGTCAGCCGTTGCGTTTTCTCGATTGGCGCGCGCACAACCTCAGCTTACCCCGTGACACCGTATTGGAGGCTGGCGGTTTCAGCGAGGTCCTCCCCTTGGCGGGCCTCGAGGATATCGAACTCGCTTACCGGCTGGAAACCGGCGCGGGTTTGAGAGGGTATTTCTGCGACCGGGCCCAAGCGTTCTTATGGAAACCGGAGTCTATGGCCGAGGAGGAAAGCCGGTACTACGCACAAGGGTACTGGCTGCACCATTTGGTCACAAGCACACAGTCCGAGTCGCTGCGTGAACGTTACAAGAGTGTTGTTGCCTCGTGGCGCGGCATCCTTGATCCCGTGTTCTTACCCGTGGCGCATGGTGTCTGTCCCATGCTCGCGTTCAATTCCAATGCTCATAACGTGTTGCGGCGCGGGGTTCTGCGAAGTGCCTTCCGCCGCGGGTTTCGTGATGCCCTCCGTGGGCGCGCCCCGGCGCCTCCCGTGTCATGACCGGCGGGGGCGCCGGTCCCACACGGGCGACCGGTCCCACACGGGTGGGGTGATCTTTCAACAGACCTCGTAAACGTATTATCATAGGCTAGGATCGCGTTTTCGCGGAGAGCCGGAGGATGGGGGACTCCCGTCCGGTTCTCGCGGATGCGCGCCCGGCAAGCAACAGGCAGGACCACGCGTGCCGCGGGTCAGGCAGAAGGGTAGCCAGGGTTTGCATCACCCGTCCGCAAGCGCGGTGGTGGCGCAGTCCTTTGGCCGAGTATCCCGGATTTGCATCGATGCGATTGATTCACACAGCGGATCTTCATCTCGACATGTGCTTTGCTTCGGCGCACATCCCGCCGGGTTTCGGCAATCGCAGGCGCCAGAGCCTGCGCGATGTGTTCCACGGGATCGTCCAGCGCGCCGGGGAATGGCCTGCCGACACTCTCCTGATCGCGGGCGATCTCTTCGATTTGGACCGGGTCAGCCGGGACACGGTGCGGTTTCTGCAAGCTGAATTCAAGTCGATTCAGCACGTGCCCGTCTGTATTGCTCCCGGTAATCACGATCCGTATGTGCAGGGGTCTCCCTACGCGGAAGAGACCTGGCCGGATAACGTCATGATTTTCGAGCAGCCGGAATGGCATTCCCGGGTGCTCGATGAGCAGGGGACGACCGTGCACGGGTTCGGGTTCGATGGCCCGGACGTATCCAGGAACCCCTTCGGCCGGTTCCCGCCGATTCAGCTCGGGGCGGTCCATGTGGCCGTTGCCCACGGCTCCGCGCTCGGCCATCAGCCGCCCGGCAAGGAGTCCTATGCGCCGTTCGACCCCGCTGCTGCTTCGGTAAACGGGTTGCGTTATCTGGCGCTGGGGCATTTTCATGCCTATACGCCGATCAAAGGCGACTTCCCGACCGTCATGGCCTACTCGGGCGCACCCGAAGGCCACGGTTTCAACGAAACCGGCATGCGGCATTTCCTTGAAGTGGAAATCGATGCCGAGAACGTGCGCATTACTCCCGTGGCCTCCTCGCGCTCGGTTTACTTGACTGCCAGCATCGATTGCAGCCCCTTCACATCTTCCCAGGACGTGGTCAACGCCATCCGCGCCCTACCCCGCGAGGAAGGTCCCGGGACCGTTGCCCGCATCACCCTTGTGGGCACGGGCGCGCCCGAATGGCGCCCGGAACTGGACGCCATCTACGACGCGGTGGCGCCCGCCTTTGAACATATCCTTCTCGAGGATGCGACCGAGGCCGTCGAGGATTTCGAAGCCCTGGCCCAGCAGCAGACCAGTCTCGGGGGATTCGTGACGCGTCTCAACGCGGAAATGTCCGATAATAAGAAGGGGCGTAAACATACTATGCTGGCTCGCGCTCGTGAACTGGGACTGGCGGCGTTCCGCAACCGGCCGATCACATTCCAGGGCCTGGAAAGGGATTGACCGTGATTATCCGTAAACTGTTTCTCGACGGCTATGGCCGCTTTATGGGCCGTGAAATCCAATTCACGGATGGGCTGCAGGTGGTGCTCGGCGCCAACGAGCAAGGCAAAACCACCATGCGCAATTTCATTACCGACATGCTCTACGGCCAGAAAGCCAGCAGCACGCAGCGCCGGTACGAAGAAAGCCACTTGCTTCGCCGTCCCTGGGACGACAACGGGGTCTATGCCGGCCGCATGACCTACTGTCTCGACAACGGCCAGGAATTTGAAGTCCATCGCACCTTCGACCGCAAGTCGGAGTCGGTACAAGTTTTCAATCACACTCATGGCCGCGAGATCACCGGGGAATTCCCCATGGGCCGCAACCGGGAAATCGAGTTCGCCGCGCACCACCTCGGCCTCAGCAAGGTCATCTTTGCCAACCTGGCCGTCATTGGCCATGCCAGCCTCGAGTCCCTCGGCGACGCGGACGCCCTGCTTCAAATCGGCGAGAAGATAGCCTCGCTGGCCGATACCGCCGACGAAGCCAGCTCGTCCGCCGCCGCGGTCAAGCATCTTGATGCCTACGTGGCGCGTATCGGCCGTCTGGTGCCGAACTCGAAACGGCCCCTGCCCTTGTCAAAGGCGCGCCTGGAGCAGCTCGATGCGGAACTATCCGAAGCCCGCCGCGCCCGCGATGACGTGGCCGGGCTTGACGGGCGTCTGCGCACGGCGCGCAACCAGGTTCAAGCCCTGCGCACGAAACAGGCGAACCTCGAACGCCAGATCCGAAAACTCGAGCAAACCGAACGCCACAACCGTCTTCACAAGGCTGAGACCGTTCAGGGCCATATCGAATCCCTCACCCAACGCCTCTTCAGCCTGGCCAAAGCCAAGGATTTCCCTCTCGAGCAGGAAGATGTCTTTCATGCCGCACTGAACGCGGTCGAAACGGCCCGCGAGCAGGTTGCACGGACCGAGGCGCGCGTTGAGGAGTTGCTCCGCCGGTACCGTGAAGCCTCCCGAAACCTCGAAAACGACGCCGTCGAGATCCAGGACATCCCGGAGCAGTTCGAAAACCCTCTCAAAGAACTCGATACCCAGGTTGCGCGGCTGCGCGATTTCACGGAAGACCTCGAGAAAGCCCAGCAAACAGCCCGAGACGAGATCGCGCGCGCGGAACAGGAACTCGAGGCCCTGCCCGATTTCGAGACGTTTGACGCCGACCCCATGGCGTGCATAAACCAACACGCCAACTCGTTCAGTCTGGCGCAGCAGGAACGCGACCGCGCGCGCGAGCTCCTCAACCGCCTCGAAGCAGAGCGCGAGCGACGCGAAACCGAACTGGCCCTGCCCAAAGAAGTATTCAGCCGGTTTGACGATTTTCCCGCCCAGGCCCGCGATTACGCCGTGGAGACCAAGCTCTCCGAGGAACGATGCGCCCAGCACCGCAAACGGATCGAGGAAGCTCAGCGGGACCTCGAAGGTCACGAACAAGACCTTCCCAATTTCCGCGTGATGGCCATTTTCGGCGCCCTGCTTGCCGTTATCCTGCTCGTCTTCGCTTCCGTTACCGGAAACAAGGGCATCTACCTCGTCGAGGTATTCGCGCTCGGCGTGTTCGCATATAACACGGCCCATTGGCTCCACGCGCGGCTTAACCTCCGCCAGCTTCGGGGAATTATTGACGGCGCCGAAGCCGAGATCGCGCGCCTCGAAGAAGAAAAAGCCTCCCGCGAAACGGACATGAATGACATCGTCCACCAGGCCGAGTGCGGCTCGTTCCGCGAACTCGAAGCCATGTACGAGCGGTTTGTAAAAGAACGGAACGAACTCGGAACACTCTTGGCGGATCTCGAGCACCACCAACATCAGGCGCGCGTTGAAGAGTCTCACGTGGCCCAGAAACTCGAGCGCCTCCACGAGATCTTTTCCGCGCTTGGCGAGACCATCCAATCCGAGGAGGACGTGTCCCCCGCCGCCGCGCAAGCCATCGTCAAATACCAGCGCTACTGCGAGACCAAACGCCGGCGCGAGGAACAGCAGCGCCAGCTGGATTCCCTGGCAGTCGAGGCCCGGCGCAGTGCTGAAAAGCTCGCTGCCAAGGAAGAACAGGAGAAACGCCTCTCGCTCGAGGTCCGCAAGCTTCTCCGGAACGCGGGGTACAAAGAAGAAGCCAACCACACCAGTGCGCTGGGCGCTTTGCGCGCGTACGGAATTCGCATCGCGCAACTCCGTCCGCGCCGCGCCAACGCCGAAGCGCTCAAGCAGCAAGCCGACGAGTTCGCGCAACAGCTCGAGCAAGACCGCCGCGAGCTCGAACAGGCGCAAGAGGACCTCTCGCAGTTGCTGGACAATGTGGGCGTGGATTCGGTCGAGGAGTACCGCGCCCTGGCCGCCCAGGCGCGCGAGTACCGCGAAGCGCGCATCAAACGCGCCTCGTTGGGCGAACAGCTGGATACCCTTCTCGGGAACGACACGTTCGAATCGCTCCGCGACGCCGTCCAGGATGGTGATTCCGAGGAGCAACTGCTCCTTGAAGACGGGCCGGCATTGCGGGCGGCGTTCGAATACGGGCAGAAGGAACTCGAGGCTCGGGGCAAGGAGATCCATTCGCTCGAACTTGCCATCGCGGAGCGCTGCGCCGGGCTTCGTTCGATCAACGAGATCGAGGAAGAACGTGCGTCCGTTGCGCAGCGCGTCGAAGATCTTCAGCTCGAACTCGACGCCGCGGCCCACGCCGCCGCCATCATCGAGGAAGTGGCGCACGATCGGCACGCGCGCGTGGCTCCGAGCCTCGCCAGGACCGCCAGCCGCTATCTGCACCACATTACGGACGGCGCCTACTCGCAGCTGGTGCTCAACAAGAATCTCCAGGTCACCGTCCGCATCCCCCAGACCGAGAAACTGAACACCTCGCCCGAGAAACATCTGAGCAAGGGCACCGTCGACCAGATTTATCTGGCGTTGCGGCTCGCACTTGTCACGAATCTGTGCGAAGAGGGCGAATCCGTCCCCATGCTGCTTGACGACCCTTTTGCGAATTATGACGACGTGCGTCTCGAGCGTGCATTGACGTTGCTCAAAGAACTGAATGCGGTGCCCCAGATTCTCTTGTTCACCTGCCGCGAAGACGTAGCCGAAACGGCGCATACACTTGGCGTGCCCGTGCTGGCGCTGTAAGTCCTTCCGCGGCTTCTTGCGGCGGCGCGTTCCGTTGCGGTATCAAATGAAATGGACTGAAGACAGAAACGCCCTGACAACACAGGAAGCGGGGCGCGGGAGAAAGGGTGTGAGAGCCGTGAGCGCAAACGCCGACGTCCAAGAGCTGCGTCGCAAGCTCGGGGAGGTCAGCGACGTCCATAACGCCGTTGCCCTGCTTCAATGGGACCAGGAAACGTGTATGCCGCCCAAGGGCGCCGAGGCGCGCAGCCATCAACTGGCGACGCTCAGTGCAATCAAACACCGGCTCTTCACGGCCGAGAGCCTGGGAACGCTCTTGCGCGAGTTGTACGCCCGGTCCGACAGGCTTGACCCCGGCGATGCAAAGCTGGTCGAAGTCACCCTGTACGATTACGACCGCGCAACAAAATTGCCCGAAGATTTCGTCCACACCGTTGCCGCCGAGCAAAGTAGAGCGCTCGAGGTTTGGGTAGAAGCCCGGCGCGTTTCCGATTTCGCTTTGTTTCGCCCCAATCTGAATACGCTTGTCCAACTGGCGCGCCAGAAGGCAGAGTATTTCGGATACCAGGAGTCACCCTACGATGCCCTTCTCGAGGAATTCGAGCGGGGCATGACGGCTGCTGAACTCAACCGCATCTTCGGCATCCTTGCGCCTGAACAGAGCGCGCTGGTAAAGCGCATCGTCAACGCGGGCCAGCCGGACCTGCCCTGGCTCTCCGGAAACTGGGACGAATCCGACCAATGGGACTTTTCGCTCAGGGTTCTTCGCGATATGGGCTACGATTTCGAGGCGGGACGCCAGGACAGGTCGGTCCATCCGTTCTCGACCTGTTTCGACACCCGCGACGTGCGTGTCACGACGCGGCTCAGCGAGAAGGCCCTCTTCTCTTCGCTCATGAGCTCGATGCATGAAGGCGGGCATGCCCTGTACATGCAGGGACACGCCGAACGCGACCGCCGCACGTTCCTGTGCGACGCGCCCTCGCTTGGCATGCACGAGTCGCAGTCGCGCATGTGGGAAAACATGGTCGGGCGAAGCCTGCCCTTCTGGCGCCACTATCTCCCCGTCATGCGCGGCTATTTCCCTGGACGCTTCGACGGGGTTTCTCCGGAAGACGTTTATGCCGCGATAAACCTGGTCCAACCCTCGTTGATTCGCGTCGAAGCCGACGAATGTACGTATAACCTGCACGTGATCATCCGTTTCGAACTCGAAGTGGCTCTGATCGAGGGCGGCCTTGGCGTAGACGAGGTCCCCGAGGCATGGAACGCCAAGGTGAACCAATACCTCGGCCTTCACGTGCCCGACGACGCCCACGGCTGCCTCCAGGACATCCATTGGTCCCACGGGGCTTTCGGGTATTTCCCCACCTACGCGCTCGGCAACCTGTATGCCGCCCAGTTGTTCGAAACCATGCTCGAACAAGTCCCTGACCTCTGGGGATGCGTGGAGCGAGCCGATTTTGCGCCGGTACTCGCGTGGCTCCGCGACAACATACACGTCCACGGCCGTAGAAAACTCGCGCACGAACTCGTGCGCGACATCACAGGCAAGGACCCTGCGCCCGATGCCTATCTGGCATATCTGGAGAGCAAATTCGGCGCGTTGTATAACCTCGGCCCCTGAAAGAGCCGTTCCCCCAAAGGCACGAAGTGCGCGCCTGATGGTCCGCCGCATTTCGGACACGCATCAATAGTGTATTGCACGCCAACCCCGTGTCGTTGCCCCCCAAACCACAAAATGCGGAGCAAAACGGAGGGCCGGTTTTCCCACCCGCCGTCAGTCACGGCGGACCGAACGGTCCGCCCTCGTTACGGCCAAGCTCGACGCCCCAGGCCGGCTCCTACAGATAATCGGCGACATTGATCTCGCTTTCGCGGGGGTCGATGGAGCGGACGATGCTGCGGAGATACGCGCCGTCGGCGTCGCGTTCGGCGAGATCGACTGCCCGGAACGCCCGGCTCTCGCCGCAGGGCTCGGCCAGCACCTTTGCCTGAGGACGGTAGATGTCGCCCGGATTGGGTTTGCAGACCACGGCTAACTCGCCCGTATCCAGTTCCACCAGGGTTCCGACCGGGAACATGCCCGTGAGACTGGCGAAAACCTTGGTCAATGTGGGGTGGAAAGTCGTCCCCCTTCCTTCGATGATGATCTGCATGGCCCGGTCGGGCAACATCGAGGTGCGGTACGACCGGTCCGAGGTAAGGGCGTCGTAGACGTCTACAATCGTCACGAGATGGCTGATGAAATGCAGGCCGCCGGGTACGTCATAGTCGGGGTAGCCGTGATGATCGAAGTGGACATGATGCTGGGCCGCGGTCACGACGGCCAGCGGATTGGCGCCTTGTTCCGTGAGGATCCGGGCGCCCTCGGGCGCGTGGGATTTCATGTACTCGAACTCGTCCTGGGTGAGTTTGCCGGGCTTGTCGAGAATCTCGAGGGGCATCTGGACCTTGCCGAGGTCGTGCAGCAGGGCCGCCACGCCCACGGTGTGCAGGAGCGATTCATGGAAGTGCAGTTTGGAACCCATGAGCATGCTGAGTATAGCCACATTGACGGAGTGGTAGAACGTATATTCGTGGAAATCTTTCATGGCACTCAGTCCGAGGAATGTGTCGGGATGTTGCAGTACGCCCGACACAAGCATGCGCGCGACGCCATCCACGAGTTCCAGGCTGATCGTTTCGCGGCCGCTCGCTTCGGCAAAAGCCTGAATGACCGCCTGGACGGCAGTGCGGTAGACGCCGCGCGATACCCGGGTCGTTTCCGCTTGTTGTTCGGGTTGCTCCTCCGTGGACAGAGCAAGGCTCTTGCGGCCGATAAGCACCCGGCGCACCCGTTTCCGTTCAAGGGCGGCCTTGATGCCTCCGAGGGCTTCCAGATCAGGCGGTTTGGCAACGCTCAACACGATGAACGCCATGAGCTCGTCCCCGCTGATGCCCGGAAGAAACGTGATAGACACAAGGTCGCGGCGGGCGAGGTCCGATATCATGTGTTCCATCATGCCGTCGTCATCGGGGATGTGGCGCCCTTCGATGAACACGTCGCCTTCCGAAATGGACAGGGTTACGCTGTCGCGAACCAAGATCAGTTCGTCGAGCGCCCCGGCAAGAAGCTCTTGAGACTCCCGCACATAGGGATGCTCCGGCGGATAGATGCGCGCGCGTCTGCGGGCCTTGTCCAGATTCCGCAGGAAGGTGCGTGCGGCGGCTATGAACGGATCAGCCTGGGTCGTCATGTCTTCCCTATCTCCGGATTGCCGGGAACTCGGGCTGCCTGGTGCCGCCGCTGGATTTCCTCGGTGGCGCGCGCGCACGCTTCCAGCACCGCTTCGTCTCGGATAAGGCCAAACCGCAATGTCTGCTGCTTGAACATGTCGAGCAAGGCAATGTCGGAGGGATCGCCGATGCGGCCGAGCGCGCGCACCACGCCCGCCGCGAATTCGTGGCACGAGCGCACGCGTTTGTCGCCCTCGCCAACCATGGCCCTGAACTCCTCGAGAATGCCCGCGGCGTTGATTATTCCCAGCCACTCGGCCGCCAGACCCCGGATAACGGGTTCGGCGTCGTCAAGGGAGCGGCGCAGAAGCGCTTCGGCCTCCGGACCCCGGATCGTTGCGGCTGCGCGTAATACTTCGCGACGGACCCGGATATCGGCATGGTGCTCCACCCGCTCGAGGGCGCTGATGCCCGCAGCCGACTGCAGTTTTCCCAACACGTAAACGACGTTCCGTACGACATACCACTGCCCGTGCTCGACCATGCGGCTCAGGAAATATACGGCGCCGCTGCCCAGATCGATGAAGGCAAGAATTAACCGCCGGCGCACTCCCCGGCTCTGTTCCCTGGCCAACGCTTCGAACAAGACTTCGTACGTGCGCTCCCCAAACCGTGCCAACAAACCCAGAAGCGCGCGGTACGGCGCCCCGTCGAGGTCGGCCTCGAGCACGGCCAGTACCACGCGGCGCACCCACGGCTTCTCGGACAAACGCGTCGTGAATTCCTCGGCCAGCGCGCCGGCCCGCGCATCCTGCCGCTCGTGCGCCAGAGCATCGGCGCCCGCAAGACAGTTCGCCACGAAAACAAAACGCCCATGCTCGGGCGCGCCTTCGAGCGCCTGGTCGATCATGTCCCACGCCGAAGCATCCAACTTCGGGATATGTCCCGCTCTGCGCAAGTACATGAGGTTCAATGCCGCGCGCTCGAGATCGTCTTCCGGCGAAACGGAGCCCACCGCCTCGCTGAGCACGTGCAATTCCCCTTCCGTCAGGGTCAACTCGCGGGCACGGGACTTACGGCTCTCCTCTCTATTCTCGCGTTCAGTAAGCTGCTTTGGCGCCTTTTTTTGAAAGGATGCACCCGTGCCCCACGGCTGTTCCTCGAGATACGACACGAAATCCTGTCGGCACGATTCCGGAGATTCCCGCAGCTCCTGCAGCATCAGACGTTTGACCGTTTCCCGGCGCTGCTCGTCGCCCGCAAAATCCTCCAGGAAATTCGAGATGGTGTTTGCCGTTCCGTTGTGCAGCCGGACGTGGGAGCTCAGGAGATGCGCCACCACCTCATCGGGAAGAGACGCGCACACGTCCGCGACCAGAGCCACCTTGCCGACGTCCGCTGCCATCGCGGTATCCACAACCTGCGCACGCACCGATGTGTCCGTGGTCAGCACAGCTTCGGCGATGTTGCGGATCATGCTCTCCCGCGTCTCGGGAGGTAGCAATTTGACGATGTCCGCTATGTGGCCCAACGTCTGGTGAACGAGGTCGACGGATATACCCGCCCCGGTCTTCTCCGGCGGGCGGATACTCGCGAGGTACGTCAACGTCTCGGCCAGCCGGTGTGGATCGGACAGGTTGTTGTAAAGGTATTGGGTTTTTTCCGCCGAGCCCTGGGCAATTTCGAGGAAGAATTCGGAGAGGTCGGAGATGTCCTCCACCTCGTCCTCGGGCAGGTCGCCCGCAAACGGCTCGGCGGCTTCCAGGGGTGCGCGGCGGCGGGCCTGCTTGCTGCGCAAGTACGACAGCATATCCACGTGTAACGGCGCCGGAGTTCGGTCGACGAGATGGAAATTCTCGATCACCTCCAGCCCGATGTGTTCGAAATCCGCCTCCTCGAGCACTTGCTTGAACGCGTTTGCGTTTTCGGCCGTAGCCACGGCGGTGATGAGCTGCTCGAGTTCGTATCCATCCAGCCCCGGCCGCAACCAGAAGAATTTGACGCCATGCTCGTGCAACTGCTCGGCCAGGCGGCGCAACCCTTCGCGTTTCGGGCCGATGGGCTCGTCTTCAAATACAAACGCATCGCGCGTGACGCGGAGAATCACAAAATCCCTCTCTTCCGAAGCGCCGGTTTGTTCAAGGTCATCGTCATACGCGCGATACGACTCGTTCATCGCTTCGGCCGCGGCCATTGCGGCAGAAACGGCTTCGCGAATACGCGGGTTGTCGGCGGGATACAGCTGCACAGCCCGCCATGCCTGGACCAACAGGTTCAGGAATTGTTCGAGGCTCTGTCGTAACGCATCTTCCATCGCATCCAGAATCCGGTTGTGCCCCCGCTACACGGCCCAATCGCCCTTGTGCCTCCACTAGCCCCGCGGGGCATCTCATCAGCGTCAATAGTATCATAGATGAGACTACGCGATTCCCCGCAGGGCGCCGGCTCGTCTCCCACGCCGCGCCACAATACCCCGTGAACACGGAACCTGTGTTGCGCGCCTTCAGACCGTGATATGATGAATGCGAACCCGTTCAATGGTTATTGTCTTGGCCCGCGCACGATGAGACGCACGATCGCTATTCTCTCCGGAATCTGGCTTGGCTGCATCCTGGCAACGCCAGGATGCGGCCGCGATCACGAGAAGATCGCCGAAATTCCCCCGACGGATCTCCTTCTGGCCAAGGAGATCTTTGACCGCGTGGTTCAAACGTACGGGGAATGCGATACCTACCGCGACACCGGAATCATGACCCGGACGTTTCTTGCCGGGGAAAACGTGCAGGAAGAAGCCCAGACCTTCTCCACGGCGTTCGAGCGCCCGTACCGCTTCCGTTTCGAATGCCGGGAGGCCGAAAACCGTTACATTGTCTATGCGGATGCGGCAACCGTGCGGGCATGGTGGGATGCTCGCGAAGGCATCCAGCCCATGTCCTCGCTCGACGAGGCCATCGCCCGCGCCGTGGGGCCATCCAACGGCGCTTCCCACACCATCCCGCGGCTGCTGTTACCCGAACGCATCCGGGGCAGAAGTCTGGCCGAACTTCTGAGCCTTGAGCGGCTGTCCGACGCCATGCTCGAGGATGTCCCCTGTTACCGCGTGACCGGAGCGGATCGCAGCGGCGCCCCGTATGTCGTCTGGATTGACCGGGCGTCGTTCCTGGTGCGCCGGATCGATGAGGAACACGCCTTCTCGGAGTTCAACACGACGGATCGCACCGTCTATTATCCGGAACTGAACGCTGAATTGCCCGACGACGCGTTTCACCTGAATGTGCCCGCTTCCGAGACCGGCCGCAAGGAGATCACCGCTCGCGCCCAGTGACCGGGCCCGCTTCCGTGTACGCCCCGAAATCGGCATCATCACCTTGCGCCGCGCGGGCTTATCCGTCGGATGATGTCAATGACGAGGCCGCATCCAGGCGCGCCTTCGCTTCTTCGTAGATGTCGGGCGGCAACGGGCCGCGCATAGCCGTGACAATGTTCTCTTCGAGATGCTGGCGGCTGGCCGTGCCGACGATCGTCGTATGGCAATGAGGATGCGTAAGCGTGAATCGCAACAGAAAAGCCGTGCGGCTTTCGTCGAGCCCCCGCAGCTCGTCAAGGCGGGCTTCCTCGAAGAGCGCCCACCGTTCCTTGGCGCCAAGGCCCTGACCCGGCTCGCCCTTGGCAACGCCCCCCCGGATAATCACGCCCGCTCCTGCCTCGCCCGCCTTGGTGATCAAGTCTTCGTGTTCGCGCTGCAGCGCCGAATACGGAATCTGAAATACGTCGAACACGCCCCAGTCGATGTAGGTGCTCAAATCGGGATTCGTCGACGAACAGCCGAGAAACCGGATTGCGCCCTGCGCCTTCAGTTCCTGGAGGGTTTCCACGCACTTGTTCTGTTCGCATACGGCGACGCTCGGGTTGTGCAGCTGCAGCACGTCGACGCAATCCATCTGCATCTTGAGCAGCGAATCGGCGATGTTGCGCAGAATGTTGTCGCGCGTGTAGAAGTGGGGCGTCTCGTCGTGCTTTCCAGCATACACGACGTGGCACCCGCACTTGGTCGCGATGTGAAACTCCCCGCGCCGCTTTGCGAGATGGCGCCCGATGTACAGCTCGCTCTTGCCGTAGTCGTTCGCCGTGTCGATGAAATTGATCCCCGCGTCCACCACGGCGTTCAGGATGCTCGATGCCTGTTCATCGTTGCAGGGGCGTCCGCCCCAGATGCGCTCTCCGCGCACTTCCATGGCCCCGTAACCCAGTTGCGTTACCTCGAGACCAGTGCGCCCCAATGTGCGTTTCGGCAAACTCATGGCGTCGCTCCTTCTCGGACCTTCACGGTGCCTTGCTTCCAACGCCACGCCCGGCCGCATGGGCGTGACGGCCCATCCCATGCCAGTATACACTCTCCTTGCCAGACCACTCTCCGAATCGCGCCCGTATGTCCAGGCAAGAGAGCCCGTTTCACTCATGGGTGCATATGCGGACGCTCTTTCGGGATTTCAGCTGTATGGGAGACCTGGGGTCCAAGTTGTCGCCAGGCCAGGAGACAGGCAACATCGTGAGCGGCTATTCGGCGCGCTCCAACCGTATGACCGTTGCTTCGGGGGGGCAGAAGAAGCGGACGGGGACGTCGGTCGTGCCGAGTCCGGCGGAGGTGTACCCCTGGGTGGGGTCGTTGCGCCACTGCCGAAAACAGTATTTTCTGGGCGCCCGCGCGTTGACCACAAGGGCCGTGCCGCCGGGCAGGCAGACCTGGCCGCAGTGCGTGTGGCCGCACAGGTAGAAGTCGATGTGGTGGCTGGGAGCGATCGCGGCCAGTTCAGGGGAGTGCACAAGAAGAATCGTGAATTCTTCGGGAGGTACGCCGGCGAGCGCAAGAGGCAGGTTGTCGCACCGGTAGCGGTGGGGATCATCAACCCCCGCGAACCAGACGCGGTCTCCGCCAAGGTCGAGCGGAAAATGCTCGTTCATGAGAACGGGCAGCCCCATTTGACGTAGAGGGGATACGAACGCGGCGACGTCGTGATTGCCCAGAACCGCGGCGCTCCCATAAAGAGGTTTGACGCTGTGCAATAGTTGCTGCATGCTCTCGAGGACGTGCTCGTAGGGGCCGGCAAATGCGTAGCGGTAATCGCCGGTGAACGCGCAGAAGTCTGCTTCGACCGGACTCAACAGTTCACATAGCTTGCCCGTGAATTCGGGATCGTCTTCCCTGAAATGCATGTCGGTCAGGTGGAGAATGCGGAACCCGTCAAAAGCCGGTGGGAGGTTGGCGAAGGAGAACGTGACTTCGCGCAACTGAAAATCGCGGGCATTGGCTTCGCCGCGGGCTCGGAGGCCGCTGAGGTTCACCAGCTTTTCCAGCCAGAACTCGGGAAAGCGAGGAGCACTATGCTCCATATCTTTGCGGGCGCGGCGGCCCATGGTCTCTTCGCACTGGCGTTCAAGAACCAGGCGGCGCGCCAACAGGGCCTCAGCGCCGCAGTCTTCCTCGGCATGTGAAATATCTGGAAGGCGTTCGGGTGGCATACGGCCCTTAATGTTCCTCTATGTTCGGGTGGTCTTGCGGTAAACACTGCCCGATATTACGGATGCGGAGCGGCGGATTCAATGCGGCCGGCCGTAGGCCGGGCGGATGGGTCCTGACGACGGGGCCGGACGCGGATGGGATTGAAGATGGAGCTGGCGCCCTGGCGCCCGCCCCCCGCTTTTCTCCCAGTCACGCAGCAGCCGGAACCTTGCAACCGGGGACGATTTTCGCATTATTGACAGCTCATTCGCCCTGGTCTCGCGAATGCCGATCCTGCCATCCTCGCCCGTGCGTGGCCGTTCGCCTTGCACATGAATAGATCGAATACCAAACGGGTATTCACCAGCAGCGAGGCTTGGCGAAAAGGAACCGGCATATAGGATTTGACTAATGCCTCGCCAATACCCTATACTTACATCCTGTCTACATGTGGGTGCCGGCGAGATCTGGTGGCCATATCGCATTTCGGCGGTATGAGTTACACGCAAAGCAAGCCGTACATCGCCGAGGAGAAAGTAGTGAAACGTACTTTTCAGCCGTCGAATCTGAAACGTAAACGCGACCATGGATTCCGTGCGCGCATGGCCACGGCAGGGGGGCGCAATGTACTCCGCCGCCGCAGGCAAAAGGGCCGGAAACGGCTAAGCGCGTAACGTGTGAAAGTGATGAGCCTGTTGTGCCGGGCCAGAACAAGTTCCCCCGTCGGGAACGGCTCACCAAACAATCCGAATACCTCGACGTATACCGGAACGGTGAAAAGCAGGTGGGCCGCGCATTCATATGCTACGCGGTCCGGCGGCACGGGCAAGGGCGGAAATTGGGTATCGCTGTATCGCGCAAGATCGGGAAAGCCGTAGTCCGCAATCGTCTAAAGCGCTACGTGCGCGAGGTTTTCCGCACCCATCGCAGCTGTTTGGCGGACGACGCCCACATGGTGTTCGTTGCCCGCCCGGCTGCGGCGGCTCTCGACTACGCAGCATGTGAAGATGCGATACAGGCGCTTCTCCGAAAGGGAGGCCTGCTGAGTGGCTAAGGTGTTGGTGTTGCTCATTCGTGCCTACCAATACGCTATCTCGCCTATTCTAACGGCCGTCCTCGGGCCCAGTTGCCGGTTTACGCCTTCGTGCTCCCAATACGCCGTCGAGGCGTTGGAGCGCTACGGCGTCATACGCGGCACGGGGTACGCCATCTGGCGGGTCGCACGATGCCATCCCTACAGCCGTGGCGGATACGATCCTGTGCCGTAACCGCCGGGCCCATCCCGCCCAAAGGCCTCGCGGCACGCCGCCGCGCCGCTGGGGGGCGCGGCGAACCGGTGAGACCGGTTCGCCAGGGAGAACAACAGGGTGGATGACGATCAAGATAAAGGGCTACTGAAAAACCAGGTGCTCGGCATCATTCTGATGACCGTGCTGATTTTCATCTGGCTGAACTATTCCACGGGGCAGAGACCTCCTGCCGGCCCGGAGTCCGGCCCGGCCGAAACACAACCATCCCCCGCCGCCCCGGAGGAACAGGCCGCCGGGCGCCAGGAACCCGGCCAGCCCCCGTCCGCCGACTGGCCGTATCTGCCGGCCGTGCCCGAAACGGTCGAGCCCGATTCCGAAGTCGTTCTCGAAAACGGGCAGCTTCGGCTGGTGTTCACGAAGATCGGCGCGCGTCTCAAGCGTGCCGAAGTCGTGCTCGATACCGGGCAGCAGGATGTGGTCCAGCTGGTGCCCCAGGCCCAAGAACCCGACACCGAGGCCGTATATCCTCTCGGACTATCGTTTCCCGCGCAGGAAGAGCTCGGCGACAAGCTCAACTACGTCCCGTTCGAAGCCAGCCTGGACCCCTCCGGCCACGCCGTAACCTTCACATTGACGACGCCCGCGCTCGTGGTGGCCAAAACGTTCGTCTTGACCGATACCCCGTTCGTGGTCGACGCGAGCGTTCGCATCGAGAACCGCGAGAACGCCAAGCGCCTTCTCGGACAAGACCAGACCCCCGCCTATCTCCTGGGATGGGCCCCGGACGTCGACTCGCCCGACAAAGCCAAGGGCGTCGGGCAAGCCATCGTCGTGCGCCATGCACAGCGAAACGATTACCAGGACACCCGCAAGCTTACCCTGAAGAATCCCCCGATGTGGGTGTCCGACGCGGACTGGATTGCCGTCAAGAGCGCCTATTTCATTGTTGCCCTCAAGCACGGCGCCGACGAAAACCCCGATGCGCCGGCCAGCCAGGCTTTCTATCATGGGGCCGCAGAGAACCTCCGCATCGGCCTTGCCGTCCCCCGCATGGAAATCGATGCGAACGCGGCGAACACGCAGGCGTTCCGCCTGTACATCGGCCCCAGCAGGCTCAAGACCCTCGCCGCGGCATGGCCCACGCTGGATACCGCACCGCGCTTTTTTCAAAGCGACCGGTGGGCGTTCATGGACAAGTTCGCCAAGCTCCTGTTGCGCCTGCTGAACTGGTTCTATTCGTGGATTCCCAATTACGGCATTGCAATCATCCTGCTCACCGTGCTCGTCCGCGTGGCCATGCTGCCGCTGACGCTTAAGAGCATGAAGAGCATGAAGAAGATGCAGCAGCTTGCACCCGAGATCGAGAAGCTACGGGAGAAATACAAGGAGGATCAGCAAGAACTCAACAAACGCATGTGGGAAATCTACCGGGAACGCGGCGTCAATCCGATGGGCGGCTGCCTGCCGTTGTTTCTCCAAATGCCCATTTTCATCGCGCTTTACCGTATGCTCTGGAGCGCATACGAGCTGCGGGGCGCGCCGTTCTGGCTATGGATAACCGATTTGTCTCAGCCGGACCACCTGTTTCACATGCCATTCATGACGGCGATTCCGTTTGTAGGAGACTTTCTCGAATACTTCAACCTATTGCCGTTGCTTATGGCAGTCGCCATGCTCATCAGCCAGAAGGTGCTTCCCCAAACCGGACCGGCGGCTAATCCGCAGCAGAAGGCCATGATGACCTTCATGCCGCTCTTCCTGGCGGTGGCCTGCTACCGGGTGGCCTCCGGCTTGAACCTCTATATCCTGGTAAGCACCCTGCTCGGCATCGTGCAGCAATCCATCACCCGCATCCAGAAAGACGTCACCATCACCCCCAACAAACAACAGGCTCCGCGCAAACGCCAACATTTCTACAAGGCCGCGCAAGAACGCAAACGCCGCATCGCCAAAGAAGCCAAGGCCGCGGCGCGGCGGAGCCAACTGACCCGGTCTATGGGCGCCGAGAAAGAACCCAAGAGCGCACCCAAACCGGACGAAAGGTAAAGGAGGAGTTACGAATCCATGAGATCCGTCGAAATCAGTGCCCGAAAACGGGAAGACGCTATCAACAAGGCCCTGCAGGAACTGGGTATCGAACGACACGAGGCTCACGTGGAAATCCTTGACGAAGGCAGCCCCGGATTCCTCGGGATCGGGGTTCGCGATGTCACCGTGCGCGTATCCACCGATGTGCCGGGCGAGGGAGGATTCCCCGTCGAAGCGGACGGCAACCGCGTCGATGCTGAGCACAGAGGCAACCGCCGCGACCGTAAACCTGGCCCGCGCGACGGCGCCGGCAAACGCCCGCCCAAGCGCGAGCGAACGAATGGCGACCGCGGCCCTCGCGCACAGCAACGCGGGCGAGCCAATGATCGCTCCAACCGCAACCGCCGCGATAACCGCGACAACAAGGGGGGAAGACGCGACCGCCCGGACCGCCCCGGCCGCCAGGACCGCCCGGGACAGCAGAAAGGCCGCCCGGGCAAACCCCACCGCCCGGAAGCGTCTAGAGCGCCTGACCGGCCAAGACCCCCGCGGCCCGAACGTCCCAGAGAAGAACGGCCCAGACCGGAACCCAAAGAGCGGCCCCCCGCGAAAGTCCTCACCGACGCCCGCAGCAACGAAGCCGCCTCCCTGCTCCACGAGATCATCTCAAGCATGGGCATGGAATCCACTGTACAGCCTGTCGAGTCCGAACAGGGCGGGCTGAAATTGGCCGTCGAATCCCCGGACTCCGCGCTGCTGATCGGCAGGAAGGGCCGCAACCTCACCTCGATGCAGTACCTCATCAACCGGATTTTCAACCGGCAAGATGAATGGCAGCAGACCGAACGCATCATCGTCGACGTTGAAGGTTATCTGGACCGCCGCCGTGACACCCTCGAGGACATGGCACTGCGCCTCGCCGAGCGCGCCAAAGCGACCGGGCGCCGCGTGCGCGTAAAGCCTCTGAGCCCGCAGGAACGCCGCATCATCCATCTGGCCCTGCATGACGACCCCGAGGTGCGCACCTTCAGCGTAGGCGAATCCAACTTCCGCAGCGTTATCATCGCCCCCGTTGCCGAAGGCGAAACGGGCGAAGAAGAAGACGCCGACGAAAAGGATTACCGCGACGAATACGGCGA
>DAOLNV010000048.1:22826-26445 GCA_035416745.1 Candidatus Hydrogenedentota bacterium
AAACGGGCGAAGAAGAAGACGCCGACGAAAAGGATTACCGCGACGAATACGGCGATTCGGCATTGGACAATCCCGCCGCCAACGGGGCGGACGATGACCTGCTCGACGACTACGATGACGACGCGGACGCTGCCGGAGAGCAGCCGGACCGCGGCCACAGTCCCGCAGCAAAACGCGAAACCCTCGACCGCGCTGAAGACGCCGCTAAAACCGCCCAAACTCCGGGAGATTCCGCCTCCGCGGATGACAGCGGCGAAGATGCGGCAGAGGACGAGGACGGCGGCGCCGGTTCTAAACGCTTTCGCTCGCGCCGGGGAATAGGCCGGCGCGGCGCTGTGCGCAAACGGCGCCCCCAAAAGCCTCTGGCTTCGGTCTCCGCAAATGAGGAGAAGACAGGCGCCGCGGAACCCAAAGAAGACGCCTCTGGTGATTCGGACAACTCCTGAAGATACCATCGCGGCGATATCCACACCGCACGGTGAGGGCGCCATTGGTATTGTGCGGCTCAGCGGCCCCGATGCGATTCGCATCGCGGCCGCTGTTTTTCGCTCCACCACGGGCCTTGACATCCGGACTTCGCCCCGCCGCATCTTTCACGGGGAAATCCGCGCCGCGGATGAAACCCTCGACGAGGTCCTGGTGCACGTGATGCGCGCGCCTCACAGTTACACCTGCGAAGACGTCGTCGAAATCAACGCGCACGGCGGCATGGCGCCCGTGCAGGCAATCCTCGAACTTCTTCTCGAGAAGGGCGCCCGTCTGGCCGAACCGGGCGAGTTTACCAAGCGCGCGTTTCTCAATGGCCGCATCGACCTTGTGCAGGCCGAAGCCGTCATTGATCGGATCCGCGCCAGGACACGCGCCGGACTGCGCGCCGCCCATGCCGCCGCCTCGGGTGCGCTGTCCAAAGCCATTGCCTCGATGCGCGACGCCCTCCTCGATGCCCTCGCCCGCATCGAGGCCGCCGTAGACTTCCCCGAGGAGGACCTGCCCGAACTCGTGACGCCCGAACTGAGAACCTCGCTCAATGAAATCGCGGGCAAGATGCAGACCCTGCTCGAGACATCCGAGGCGGGGCGTCTGTACCGCGAAGGAGCCGCGGCCACCATTGCCGGCCGGCCCAATGTCGGAAAGTCCAGCCTGTTCAACGCATTGTTGCGTGACGCGCGCGCCATCGTGACCGCCCAGCCCGGAACCACCCGCGACCTGCTCGAAGAGGTCATCACGATTCAGGGAATCCCCGTCCGCATCAGTGATACGGCGGGATTGCGCCAATCGCATGACGAGGTCGAACGGCTCGGCGTTGACAAGGCCCGCAATGCACTGACCGCCGCCGACATCGTCCTCTTCGTAATCGAGGCCACCAATCCCGCGACCCCCGAAGACGAAGCCCTCGCAACGGACCTCGAGGCCCTCGGAGTTCCCGTCTTGCTGGTGGTGAACAAGACCGACCTGAATCCCGGGCCCACCCTGCCAGCCGCCTGGCGCGGGAGGTTCGCCGGCGTATGCCTTCTCTCCGCCCAGACCGGGGCCGGCCTTCATGAGCTCGAGGCCGCCCTCGCCGGACAATTGCTCCACGGAACCTGCCTCAGCCCCTCGGAAGTCCTCATTACCCGGGTGCACCAGCGCGACAGCCTGCGCCGCGCCCGACGGGCGCTCCAACACTTGCTGGCAGAGTTTGACGCCTCGCCGGAGTTCCTCAGCATCGACCTGCGCGACGCACTCGATGCGCTCGGCGAAATCACGGGCGAAACCGCCACGGAAGACGTCCTTGACCGAATCTTCTCTTCGTTCTGTATCGGCAAGTGACGCGAAGAGGCGGGAAACCAGCGGCTATTTGTCGAGAGCCGCCCGGGTGTCGAATCGCAAGTACTCCGACGCATACTGCGCTTTCTCGAGGGCTCTGCGCGGACTCCGTGCCGTCACCAGAACATGCCCGACTGCGTCCCGCGACGGCACATCCACCTGATGGCCCAGCACCGTTCCCGGTTGGGCATTCACCTGAAGCCGCACGACTCCCGGCACCGCCCGGGCCTTCTCCTCTCCATGAACGGCGGAAACCACTCCTGAGCGCGCCGTCAGCCACCACAACGCGGCACAAACCTTGAACCGCGGCTTCGTATCAAACGGTTTCCCCAAAGCCGACGCAACATCCACTTCGAGCAGGTCGATGCCGCTGATCGCCGGGAAAAGCTCCGTAGCAAGCGCCGGCAACTGGCTGATGTGGCTCAACTCGACGAGGTGCAGCCCTTCCCCGGATACCATGAATTCGAGCACGACCAATCCGTGGACGCCGCCCATGACGCCCATGACCGTGCGCACGCTTTCCCGCAGTTTGTCTCGAAGCGGGCCCGCCACCCGCACCGGCGCAACCAGGGCCCGGTCGAAGAGATGGTCGTGTTCCGCAGGCACGTTGCTGTATACCATCAGCGTGGACCACCGGCCCTGGGAACGATGACAGATTACCCGGTATTCATGCCCCGGCAGATACGGCTCCAGCAAGACCCGGCCCGACGATGCATGCTTGACTGCCCGGGTGAAGGCCAGCGGCGCGTCAGCAATGTCCCGCACAATAAGCGCGCCCTGTCCCCACGCGCCCTCCAGGGGTTTCACCACGGCAGGGAGGCCCAGCCGGCGAATGATCTGCTCCGTCTCGGCAAGGGAACCGGCAATCCCGTAGCGAGGATTCAAGCCGGTCTCTCGAGCGAGAGCGGAACGAAGCGCTTCTTTGCTGTGGAGCAATCGGGCGGCGTACTCGGACAGACACGGGAAACCCAGCTTCGCCGACGCGGCCGCCGCTGCTTCCACATGGGCCTCATCGGCACAGTAGATGCCTTCGGCCCCGTTTGTGCGGGCTGCATCCGCCATGGCTTCGGGCTCATTGGGCAGGGACGTCGCGACGACGGCTTCGATACCCGCACGGCCGGCGGCTTCAGCCGCGCGGGCCGCGCAATCCTTGGCGCCCAGAATCAAAACACGTTGTTTCACGGCAAGTCTCGTCCTCTGGACAGGTCTGGCACGTTCCCCGCATCATGCACACCCCCTGCTTCCACGAGCCTTGTCGCGCCACCACTCCTATCGATAGGCTCCCCCACGCTGCACGGAACCCGCGGCTCACAGTTGCCCCATAACCTTACAACCTCTCTCCTCGTCCGTGCAAGGCGGCAATCATTGTCCAAGACGTAGCGCGCGAAGCCGGACCGATTGGGGCTGGCTCCCCATCAAGGTGACGGGCGCGTTCTCGAACGCTATGATAGGGGCACCGACTCGGACGAAGTGTAAGAAGCGGGGAACGCCGACATGCGAAAAACAATTGTGATTCTGGGCGTGTTTGTGCTTGTGACGGTATGCGCCGGCTGCCAGTCCGGGGCGCCCTTGTCCTCTGCAAAGCCCGATGTCTACCTCGTGCGGCAGACGGACGAGACCATTGCCATCGACGGACGTCTCAACGAGCCGGCCTGGCAACGGGCGGAAGCGATCAGCCGGTTCTACGTGTTCCGCCCGGAAGGCGCCGATGCCATTTCGCCTACTCAGGTCCGAATGCTTTGGGATCAGGAGTTTCTATACCTTTGCTTCCAATGCGAGGACGCGGACATCTGGTCGTTTTCGGACACGCCTG
>DAOLNV010000048.1:26545-43185 GCA_035416745.1 Candidatus Hydrogenedentota bacterium
TACCTTTGCTTCCAATGCGAGGACGCGGACATCTGGTCGTTTTCGGACACGCCTGATGATTCGTTGTGGGACGGCGACGTGGCCGAGTTTTTCGTGAAACCGTACCGCGATCAGCGGTTTTACTACGAGTTCGTGTTCGCGCCCAACGGCACGCTGTATGACGCGCGGTATCCAAGCCGGGGCTCGGGCCTCGCGAGCCGGTTCAAAGGCTGGAGTTCCGGCGCCAAAATCGCTACGACGATCAACGGCACCGACAATGACTACCATGACGACGATACCGGGTATATCATTGAAGCCGCCATACCGTGGGCGGCATTTCGCGAGGCCGGCAAACCCGCGACCGGCACGCAATGGACATTCGGAGCATTTCGGTACGATTATTCGAAGCTGTTCGAGGAGCCCTTGTTGCTCAAATCATTTCCGGGGGAGGCAACACAAGGATTTCACTCATACGAGAGCTACGGCGAGATGCGGTTCGTCTCGCGGTAACGGCCAATTCATGAGAACCAGACTGCAATTTGGACCAGGGGGAATCAATGGCTAGGGATTTCATTCTTGCGCTGGACCAGGGCACGACTTCGTCCCGGGCCATTCTGTTTGATCGCGAAGGGGCCGTTCACGGCTCGTGCAATGCGGAATTCCGGCAAATCTACCCGCAACCCGGCTGGGTCGAACACGATCCCGAGGATATCTGGCGCACGCAGTGCGCCACCGCGCAACGAGTGCTGCAGGAAGCAGGCGTCGCCCCGCGCGACGTCGCCGCCATCGGTATCACCAACCAGCGCGAAACCGCCCTGATATGGGATCGGAACACGGGAGAACCCATCCACAATGCCATTGTCTGGCAATGCCGCCGCACCACGGATATCTGCGAACAATTGATCGCCGACGGCTTGACCGCCGCCTTTCGCGCTCGCACCGGCCTGGTGCTGGATGCGTACTTCTCCGGCACCAAGGTGAAATGGCTGCTCGACCACGTGCCGGGCGCCCGCAAACGCGCCGCAAAAGGAGAACTGTGTTTCGGCACGATCGACGCATGGCTGCTGTATAAACTCACGGGAAAACACGCGACGGATCCCAGCAACGCATCCCGGACCCTTCTCTACAACATATTCGAACACCGGTGGGACGAAACCCTTCTCAATCACCTTGACGTGCCCCCGGAGCTCTTGCCCGGGGTAATGCCCACGAGCTGCGTCTTTGGCGAAACAAGCGTGTTCGGCGGCTCGATACCCATCGGCGGCATGTGCGGCGATCAACAAAGCGCCCTGTTCGGCCAGACCGCCTTCGGACATCTCGAGAGCAAGAATACCTATGGCACCGGCTGCTTCCTGTTGACGAACACCGGAAAAACGCCGGTGAAATCGAATCACGGTCTCATTACGACCATCGCGTGGGACCTGGGAAAGGGCGCCGAGTATGCGCTCGAAGGCAGCGTATTCATCGCAGGGGCCGTCGTGCAATGGCTCCGCGACGAGTTGAGAATGATTGCGACCGCCGCGGAAAGCGAATCCGTCGCGGCGCAAGTCGACGACACGGGCGGCGTGTATGTCGTCCCTGCGTTCGTCGGTCTGGGCGCGCCCCATTGGGATATGCGCGCCCGCGGCATCATCGTGGGCTTGACGCGGGGAAGCAATCGCGCGCACATCGTGCGCGCCGCGCTCGAATCCATTTCGTTTCAAACGGGCGACATCATTCACAGCATGGAATCGGACACCGGTGCGAGCATTCCTGTCTTGAAAGTAGATGGAGGAGCCGCGGCTAATAATCTGCTTATGCAGCATCAGGCCAATGTCTTGGGAATCCCCGTCGTCCGCGGACAAGTCACTGATACAACAGCACTTGGGGCCGCATTCCTCGCGGGATTGGCCGTCAAAATCTGGCCCAATCAAGACGCTCTGCGGGGAATTTGGCAGGAAGAACGCACGTTTACCCCCGTGTGGAACGAGGATCAGCGACGCCAAGCGCTAAGTGGTTGGGAACATTCGATTAAGATGGCGCTGCTGCGATAAACGACAAATATGTAAACAGTTTATTCATAAGTGGTTGCGTTCTTTGTTCGCGCGTGGTACAATTTAGAAGGTCAGCGCCACATGTGGCGTTTCTCCTTCCGCGGAGGCCCACGGAATTCACTTCCTGGGCCTCTAAAATAACTTGTGGCGGGTTGAGATTTTCTCCCCGGCGCAAGTTCTTGTATATCGAGACCGGCGTCTTGAGATGTCGGTCTCGCGTTTTTCGTGCTCGATGGTCTCGACTGCATTCACTCGACTCTCTCCCGATGGTCTCATTTCAAACGAATGACAATGATCGAGGGCATGGGGGAAACAGCAATGGGACATTCGATGCCGCCTCCTTGCCCGGCACTCCACGCGGCTTCTTCGTAGGCCGCGTCCGTTGTTTTCGAGAGGAGATTGAAACGCTGCACGCTTTCTATGCTTTCTTGCGCGAGCCCGTTCACGTGTAAACTGGCGGCAACTTCGACCGCGTCCTCCTCACTCACCGCCCGCCAGGCCTCGTAATAGTCGCCCCGTATCCGTTTGCGGTTATCGAGGATTCTCCCGTCGAATGCCTCGAGTGGGTTCCACGCGGCGGCGATCAGCCGTTCCGTGCCGTCTCTGTTCTGAAGGTAGCTTCTCACTTGGAGTTCGACATCGCCATGCGGCGCCGAGCTGATGGTTACTTCGTAACGGCCGTTTCGCAGAAGCGTTGGATTGTCAGGAAGAAGGCTCGCAAGATTCCTGTAGACATGCCCCATGGGACGAAGCCCCCGGGGATCTTCCTCCGTGCCGTAGTAGAGAGAGAAATCATTCTCGCCGCGCATGTCCTTGTACCAAACCGCGATTTCGACGCCGAGAAAGATGGTTTCGAGGTAGTGCCGCGCGCAATACGCTGCCTGTTCGCTCTCGCAGTAGACCAGGTTGCGCCACGAATCCCGCGATTTCTTTTCGAGGAAGGGAACGATGGCGTAGCCGCGCTCGGAATCGGCGGCGATCACGTGGTGGCCTTGGGGAGCGTATTCCGCGATTCGGCCGCGCAACCAACCCACGTCTTCGGCGAGACCGCTTTCAGGAAGCAAGGTGTGGCGATGGTAACCATGATATGTGAGGACATCGATGGACTTGCCGGCGAGCAGTCCCTCCTCCAGCGTTTTCTCGATGAACCCTTTGTCCATCCACGCGGTAGATAGCGCTGCCACTTTGGCCGTTGCATCGGAGGACTTAATGGCATTGGCCGCTTGCGTGGCCATCTTTGTGTATGTGACCGGGTCGTTCCAATAGCCGCCCATCGGGAAGGCCTCGGGTTCGTTCCCGAGTTCCCAGAGGATGCCTTTCCCGGCATAGCGCGCCGCGGCTGCCCCGCACCACCGGACCGCCGCCCCGATGACCACGTCCTTGTCGTCCTTGTCTGCTTCGTATAGAGGACACAGATCTTCCATGGTCAGGACACACATGACGTGGAAACCATTGTCGAGGTAGTAATTCAGCAATTCATCGGCGCCGGCCCAATCGTAGTTGCCCCGGGATTCTTTTTCGACGTTTCCCCAGCGCACATTCACCCGGACCCACTGGACGTTGACGTCGCGCAATGCCTGCGCGCGAAACGGGGTATGCACCACCACCCCGAAAGCCCCGGCATCGGGAAACATGGGCGCCGGCGGGTCTGTGCGCTCGGCGGCCATGGATGCCGCGGCCGCCACAGCAACCGGCAATGCCGCCATGAAAACCCGGGTACGCAGCATCATATCAGATGCGCCGGTAGACCACCCCGGGGATGGTCTGCCTTCGGTCGGTGAGCACCGCGCCGGCGATGCGCCCCTTGGCGCTTTGGAGCATTTCGATGGCGCGATTCACCACTTCGCGGCGCGTGGCGTCGGCCCTGATGACGATCACGACGCCGTCGGCGAACCGGGCGGCGTTAAGGGCATCGCTCGAGACGCGCACAGGAGACGTGTGCACCACGATCCGGTCAAAGCGCTGACGCAGGTCCGCGAGGACCGTCTGCATGCGGCGGGATTCCCAGAGGTAGCCCGGGCACTCGGCCGCGCCTCGCGACAACACATACAGGTCGCCGTCCTGTCCCAGGACCTCGTCCAGCCCCGCCTGTTCGGTGACCAGGTCGGTGAGTCCCTTGGGCGGATGGTCTTCGGACCGGTGAGGAGCGAAATCAATGTAGAGAACCCGCCATTCCGGGTTTTCCGCGCGGGCCTTGGCCAAGGCCATGGCAACGTTGCCGGACTGTTCCCCCGTGACGGCGCTGGTCACTTCGATCAACTGGTTCGGGGCGCCCGACTGTACGGCGTCGATCATCGTGCTCAGGCGCTGCGCCTCCGCTACGTCCAGGGGACGGTTGTGTCCCGCGCGGAAAAACGAGGCTAACGGAGGCACTCGCAGATAGAAATCGACATCCTCGGGGGTCTTGAGCCCGTGGTCGAGATATTCGAGAAAGAACGCTATGGCAATGCCGCCGATAACGCCTACGACCAGCGCAATCAGCAGGTTTGCCAGTTTGCGCGGGCTGATGGGGTTGACCGGCGCCACAGGATGCTCGACAACGCGGATACTGGATATTTGCTTGTCTTTCATGGCATCGGCAACCGCGGCTTCCTCGCGCTTCTGCGTGTAGTACACCAGGGTGTCGGAGGAAGTGTCGACCGCCCGCTGAAGGTCTTCCAATTCTCCCTCGACTTTGTTCAATTCCTGCAGACGGAGTTGCAGGTCATCAATCTTCGCCTGAGTCGTGTTTCGCGTCGTATCGATTGCCTCGGTCAGCCGCTCCGCGGCCCGGCTGATCTCGTTGTGAATGCCCACCACTTGGGGATGTTTCGGACCGAGGTTCTCCGTGATGCGGTTGCGTTCGAGGATCAGTTCCAGAAGCCGCAGCTGAAGCTCGGTCACGACCGTGTTCTCCGTTTTGCCGGACAGTGTGGCGATCAGCACTTGGTCGGTTTTGCCCTCGGCAACCTGCTTGGCGGCGTCCTGGCTCTCGGTCAGCTGCAGCAGGAGTTTGCGCGCATCGGCGTATTGGGCCAGCAAGAGTTCTTTCTCGGCTTGGAGAGACACGACCTGGTGTTTTTCGCGGAACGCCTCGAGCCGCTGTTGGGCGTCGGCCAATTCCTTCGACACGCGCGCGGCTTGCTCGTCGAAGAAGGCGGTACTGCCCGGCTGGTCGAACACTTCGACATGCTTCTGCTGGTATGCGGCCAGCAGCGCTTCCAGAACATCCCGCGCCAATTCGGGCTCGCCCAGTTGAACGCGTATCTCGAGGACGTATTTTTTGTCGTCGGCCTTGACTTCGATGGCCTCCTCGAGGGCCTCGATGGCCCGCTGAACCGGGTCGGGCCGGCGCTTCAGACCAAGCAGGTATTCGAGTTCCCGTACCCCGCGCAGGGTCAGTTGCACAGGGCTGAGCCCGCTCTGCATGGCCTGGTCCAGCTTGAGTTCGTCAACCACCTTGGCCAGAACGTCATTTGCGTAGATGAGATCAATCTCCGAATAGACGTCCTCGCGCGAGAGCTGCACCATGAGCATTCCCGCATCGCTGTGAACCACGGTCGGGTCCGGCTGAGAGGTGGTGCGGCCGCGTATCAGCCGCACTTTGGCCACGGATTCGTATGTCGGCGGCCAGACATAGTTTCCAAGCAGCACTACGCCGAACACGGCCGCGATAAAGACCAGGATGAACATCTTACGCTTGAACAGAACCGTCAAGACGTCTCGAAGGAAAATCTGCCGCTGGTCCATCTAACGCTCCCCTCATCTTTCTCAGCGCGCGGGATTCTCGCGCGCGCTCGCAACAGTTACGGCGAGACCACGATGGCGCCTGTCTGCAATGGCGTGAAGACCGCAGTGGCGCCGATATTGCGGGATTTCGTATTCACTTGTTGCTCGTTCATATAGTATGTGCCGCTCACACCCAGGCTATTGTCAAACGGAACAATCCGATCGATGTAGCGTTCGACGAAGATGTTGGCCCGCACGACAAGTTTCTCCGGCACGAAGACGATGTCGAAAGGCTTCAGAGGTATATCGTTGTCCGTGTATCCTTTGCTCAGGGCCGCGCGAAGATTGGTCTTGAACACGTACGGCTTGCCCTCGGGGTTGCGGCGAACCACGATAATACTGTTGAGGCGGCCGCTGTTAACCGGCCCGCGGGCCATGATCAGCGCCTGAAGCGCCGTCGGGCAGCTATCCAGAGGATACACGCCCGGCATGCCCACCTCGCCGCCTACGTAAATGCGCGCGCCCGTAGCCTGCAAAACATCGACGGATACGTCCACCGGATTGTAGATGAGCCCCTTGCACGCTTCCTTGAGCATGTCGCGGAGTTCATCCACGCCGTATCCGGCCGCTTGGAGCTCGTAGTCGATGCGCGGAACCGAGATCCTCCCGTCCGTTCGTACCTTGGTGACGGAGTTCATGCCTGACAACACGGTATTGATGTTGGGGAACACGACAAGCCCGACAGTGGGCGGATTCTTCAAGACCTTGGCGGCTTCGCCGGCGATCGCCTGCGAGGCATCGGCGACCGTAAGCCCGGCGATCCGCACCTCGTTCTCCAGCATTGGCAGGCTGATGGCCCCGTTGGGCCGGACCGTTACGTCGCGGCTGATGCTCTCGAGACGGTCCACGTTCGCGAAATCGACGTTGACGCTAATCTGCGGGTCGCCCTGCATGATGCCGGTCTTCTCGTACAGGGCGGTCAGCTTGTCTTCCAGTTGTCTGGTGGTGAGACCCGCGGCCTGCACGTCGCCAATCTCCGTGGCGCTGATCTTCCCGTCAGGCCGCACGGTTCGGTTCATGTTCATCGGCCAGTTGTTGAGGAAGGAGATCCCGATTACATCGCCATAGTCGATGAGGTAGATTCCAGGCTCCGTCGTGTCGGAGGAGAGGCGCACCTCCATGTTGTCGCCTACCTCGATCTTGTAGTCCCACGCCGCCTCATCCTCCTGAATGTTGCGCACATTGAAGAGCAGCTGGAGCTGGTCCCCCACCTGGAGGAGATACGGTTCGGGCGCCCCGCTCATCTGATCGACCTCTTCGGGCGTCAATTCGCGGGTCTCCCCTTTGGGATCGATCACGCGGATGCCCGTGGGCGTCTGGCACCCGCACAACACCGCCAGGAACAAAACGGCCACTATGCCGGCCACACTGCGTCGTTCCGCGCATCTCATGAATTCATGCCTCCCCAGCTCGCGTCGAGTATTCAACGCTGCTTCGGCTTCCGCCCTTCTCCCTCTGCGACGGCGTCCGTGGGCGCCAACGGCGACAGGGTAGTCGGCTTTGGTTTCTCTGCTGCGTACAGTTTCCGTCCCGCTTCCAGGCTTTCCCGCTGGAGCGCGGGGTTATCAAAACGGATTCTTCCAGCGGCGCTCTGTTGAATAGACACGGGAATAGGCGCGGGCATCAGACCCGTCTCGTTCAGAATCTGCAATGCGTAGGACCCCGCGTGGTGCAGGGCTTCTCGCCGGATGCCGCCGGCACGGCTGCCCAGTCTATCGAGTTCTGAAAGCACCGCGGCACGCGCCACGATGGCATCAGCCTCGATGGTCGCCGAAAAATCAGGGTCTACGCTCAACCCTTCGATCACGATCCGGTAACGTTCCCCCGGATTGCTCAGATAATTCGGCGCGGAAGGCTTCAGCACCTGCGCCGTGATCCGCGCCAGGTAGTCCACGGTGCCGAAACGCTCAATGGTGTCGCTGGTCTCATCGCGGGTCCGGGTCCGTTCCGTGTTCCCGATATTGCGGCTGCGGATGGTTATCCCAATCGTGATCTCCCGGTGCCGCTGTTCGAGCAGAAGAAGATGTTTCTCATCCAGACGGAACCCGTGGTACCGGACAAGTTCCTCCGAAGCGGCAAGCTGAATGGCGAGGAGGCTCACAACACCGGCCACAAAGAAAGCCCACGCCCCTCTCCCTGCGGCTGGAGACCTGCCGCGGGATTCGGTACCGGTCTCTGCGGTGCGGTAATACGCTCCCAATCGCTCCCCTTTCCTGGCGGATTGGAACTCCATTCTACATGATCCTGCACAAAAACGTGCTTGTATTCGCGGCCGTGCTATGCTCGGAGATCGTCATATCCTCCCGCTGCAATCCATTCGATGGTCTTCTTGAGTCCTTTTTCGAGTTCAACCTTCGGGTTCCACCCCAACAGTTGTTTGGCTTTGGTGACGTCGGCAAGGACGCGCTCGATTTCGCTTTTCGCGGGCCGCAACGCTTTCTCATCCTGCGAAATGGTGACGTCGCGGTCCATGAGGTCCGCGATCAGCATGGCCAGTTCCGCGATGGTCACGGCCCGGGTAGACCCAAAATTGACCACCTCGCCCACCACGCTATCGCTCTCGGCCATCAGCAGGTAGGCATTGACGATGTCGTCGATATACGTGAAGTTGCGGGTAGGGGTCAGGCTCCCGAGTTTGAGTTTGTTCCCCTTCAGAAGCTGCAAGACGATCGTCGGGATAACCAGAAACCGGCCTATCCGCGGGCCGTACACATTGAAAATCCGGATAATGGTCACAGGCAAATCGTACGAAAGATGAAAGCTCTCGACAACGCAATCCGCGGCCAGTTTCGAGGCCGTGTACGGGTTATACGCCCGGACAGGGTGCGTCTCGCTGATAGGAGCCCCGCCAACCGCCGCGCCATAGACTCCTGCCGAAGACGTGTGTACCACGCGGCGCACGTTTTCGTGCCGGGCGGCGTTGCACACGTTCAGGGTGCCGCTGACGTTGGTGATGACCGTCTCGTCGGGGTTGGAATACGAGTAGACCACGCTGGTGATGGCCGCGAGATGAAACACCGTGTCCATATCGACCGTGGCGTCGCGCACAAATGCCGCGTCCCGAATGTTGCCACCCACAATTTCGAGCCTTGTGCGCAGGCTTTCCGGAATGGCCGCCAGGTGCCCGATGCTGCCCCGCATGTTGCCGTGAACCATCGCGCGCACTTCGGCGCCTTTCCTGAGCAGACGCTCGCAGAGATGGCTTCCAATAAACCCCGCGGCGCCTGTGATAAGAACCCTTCTGCCCTGCCAAATCATGTATGTCAATGTTCCTTCTGTTCCGCCGTCCTGTGGCGGCCTCGGTCCTCTTTCTGGTGCATCCGGGCTGCACCGCGTTCTTCTGCTGTCAACAAATTACCCCGTCAAGAGGGATTCAAAGATGCCTTCGTACGCCGTCACGACATCATCCCAATTATACTGGGTGCGAACCCGTTCGACCGCGCGCTTGCGGAACGTGCGCACGTCTTCGGGGTGATCGGCCAGCCATTGCATCTTTTCGCGGCAGTCATCGACGTCTTTGCTCTTGAACTGGACCCCGGCTTCCGCTACGGCCTCGACGTTGTACGCGATGTCGCTGACCAGCACACAATTCCCCGCGCCCATGGCCTCCAAGATGGCCGGATGGGTTCCCCCCACCTCCATGGCGTTGACGTAGGCGTACGCATTGGCCCGAAGCGCCCGGTACGTTTCGCCGTACAGCGCCCCCGGGAATATCACCCGTTTGTCTTTGGTATCGGTGAGGCGCCGGATATAGTCATCCGCGAACGGCGCGCTGCCGACGACAAGCAGGTTCATGTCGGTGTTGACTCTCTCGAATGCCTCGACCACGAGATGGGCGTTGTTTTCGGGCTCGAGCCGGCTGACAAAAAGGAAATAGCTCTCGGGTTTCAGGCCGAATTCGGCAAGCAATTGCCTGCCCGTGCCGCGCTCCACGATGTCCGCGCCGTACGAGACGAAATCGCTGTCGCAGCCGAACCGGTCTCGGTAATACGCGCGAATGACGTTGGAATCCGACACGATTCTGTGAGAAAACCATGCGGCAAGATACTCGGAAAACTTGTAGAACGTCTTTCCCGCCCGTCCCCATTTGGCGCGCTCCCACTCCAGCCCGTCGGGATTCATCACGACCTTGGCGCGGCGCAGGCGCGGAATCCACGCAAAACAACTCGTGCCGCTGTTGCAGTAGAGAGCAATGTCGACCCGCTGCGACAACACATGCAGGGACGAAAGGAACGCGTGCGACAGCGTATCCAGGGATTTAGTATGAATCGTGGGCAGGGTCACCAACTGCACCCCCTGGTATTCGACTAAGGGTTCCGGGTAGTTCGCGCGGCGGCAGTAAACGATTACATGGTGCCCCCGCCGGGCGAGCCGAGTGCTCAACTCCTGGGCAAACGTCTCGAACCCCCCGTAATTCGCGGGAATGCCTCGGGTTCCTAAGATGGCGATACGCATAAGAAAGCCCCACCCCCCAACCACCATTAATGAGCAAAAAAAAGACACTCCGAATAAAACGTCAATATAATACTACCACGAAAATCCCTGAGGCTGTCAATTAATTCCCGTTCGCGCACGGTAACCCGCTGTGCCCGAAGAGATTGCGTAGAAGGGGCTCAACTGAGCATTCGTAGTATCTCTGCGCAGATGACCTCTTCAGCCTCTGCGGCGTACGGGGAGGGGTTCAGGTCGTAGTAATGGCTTATTCCTGCCTCGTAGCCGCCCTCGGAGAGCATGTCCGCGGTCGGGATATAGCCGATTAAACCGTTTGCATACCCGGCAATGAGCGCCGGGCGGGGATGTAACGCCTCTTTGAGGCGGAGCGCGTACCCGACACATGGCTCGCCCGCCATGGCGGGGATAGCCAGCTCGCCCAATTCAAATGTTTGTATGGTAAGAGGCCTGCCGGTCGGAAATTCCGCGCCGGTATCCAACATTTCGAGCATTTTCTTGCCCCAGGCGGCCATGTACTTGTCGCTGCTGCCGGCTTTTTCGGCAGCCTCTTCGCGGGCCGGCGGACCCTGAAACGGCAGCTCGATTTCAGAAATACGCGCTCTCAGAGCCCCCGATACAGGCTTCATGGGGCCGCCCAGCGCCAATAGCACCGCGCGGCCCAATTCCTCGCCGAGCGACCGCGCAACGTCGTGCGGCCCGCTTCGAAACGCGCCCTTCCCATCGACGTGCCGGACCTTCTGGTCGCCACCGCATCCTTGGATGAACATAGCCGTGCTTCCGGGAAACGCGTCTTCGACGCAGTCCTGGGCGTACCCGGGGTAATCCGCCCCGATGAGATAGCCGCCGAGCGTGGTCGGGTGACAGGCGTACAGCATGAGAACGGCAAGCGGCTGGCCGTCGGCGCGGTCAAGGGCCGCAACGCCAACAGCGGGGTCGGTACGCCCGTGCGGATTGGGGCGCATGGCGATGCCGTCCGGCGTGGGCAGTCTGCGGTTGACCCCGAGCGTGCACGGAACGGAGTCGAACCGGATGGTTACGGGCTCGGGATTTCCGGCGGCCTGCACGGAGACAGCAACGCATTTATCGACCAGGGCCGTCGCATAGTCCTTGTCAAACGTCTCGACAAGTTCGTGTTCCTCCATGCGCATCTCGGGTCCGGTGTGCGTGTGCGACGCGGTCAACAGGATACTCTCGGGTCCCAGGCCCGTGGCGTTGCCGATACCCGTCTTGACAAGGCCGCAGGTCAGAGGATCAAACCCAATCAGGTCCGTGGTGAGCAGCACGGCGCGCTGGCCGGCATCCTCGAGGTAGAGCGCCTTGGCGCACAACTTATGGTAGGTTCCCTCCGACTGGCCCGTGCGGGCGGCATAACCGGCCATGCAGATGGGACGGTCGGGGGTGATGTCGATGCGGGCTGTTCCTGCGTTCATGATGGCTCTCCCAAGTGACAGAACGAGCGGCCAGTCTATTGCGCGCCCACGCGCCTCCGGACACTGATCGGCCAGGGCGCCGGTCCCACAATGGTTTCCTTACGCCGACGGCATCAGGTCCCGAGGCCGTCCTCGCCTCTTTGCCTGTCGCGGCGAATGGCCCAGACCGTGCCGCTGACGAAATAGATGAGGGTAGGCCAAACGAGGGCCTTCTGCATCCACGCCATGCTCGTTTCAAAGGCGCTCGCGCCCTGCAGGTAGACATGGACGGGCAGATACAGGCACGCGGCCAGCGAGAGTATCGTGACCACCTGCGCGGCCCGCAAGACGGGGTCGGCCTTTTCCGGTTCCTTCGACGCTGCCTTGGGTTTGACGGACGGCGCGCTCGCGCCCGCCATTTCGGCGGTCTTGATGGTATCGTCTTCGGGCAGCTTCTCTCGTGCGCCGAACATGCCCGCCAGAAGGGTGTACAGAATCGCGGTCAGGAACCATACCGGCAGGAACAGGAAGAACAGGTGCAGGGTGCCGGTCCGGTTGAGCAGATACGCTGCCGCAATCGCCACGGCCCAACTGATGAGCGCTGGCCAGCTCACAAACAGCTTTTTGCGCGATACCCAGTACCGCGTGAAACCGATGCGCGGGAATATCCAGTGCTCGACGAACACGATAGCCCCCACCGGGACCAGCAACAGGCCGTAAAGGCCGACGAAATTCAGCAGTTTGGTGAATACAAAGGGGAAACAGGCGATGACGGTGGTCGCGATGCCCGTCATCAGGGTGACCAGCCAGCGCGGCCAGCCGGGCGTGACGCCCTGAAACGCCAGGCCCGCCCGGTACAGCGTCGGGTTCGAGGTCGTCCACCCCGCGATAATGACGGTAAGAATACCCGTGACCCCCAAGGCCTGCCAGGCGACTTCCCCCGCGTCAAGCTCGGCCATGCCTACCTGGAGCAGCCGGGCGGCCGCCGCGCCCATCACTCCGGCAAAGATCCACGCGAGGTAGTGGCCAAAGAACATGCCGAACGCTGAATACAGGCCATACGACCAATGCTTCGCGTAGCGGAACAAGGCCATGTCCGAAAGGCCGCCGTGCATGGCCAGGTTGCAGATCCAGGCAAACGCCGTGAGCTGCGCAAACGACATCCCCGGTGATCCGTCCGGCTTGGAGCCCGTCCAGATGAAGTCGCTTGCCGCCGCCCAGAACTGGCTCCAATTCGAGATGTTTTCGAGACCAGCTTGCCGCGCCAGCACGGGCAGCGTGGCTATGGCCCCGCCCATGAACATCAAGAACATCCACGGCGAACATACCGCGCCGAACTGCGCAACCCGCTTGAACCCGAGGATGGCCAGGAGCGTCACCAGGCCGCCCACCACCAACACCACGACGACGAATCCGGTGCTCTCGGGATACCAGTTGATCTGCGGGGGGATATTGAACGGAATACGCACGGCCGACGCCGACACCGTGATCATGCACCCCGCGAGGATGCAGAACATGATCGCGTTGAGAACGTTGTAGATCGCCGTCGCCGCCGGCCCGGCGATCTTGCGCAGATACCAGTACAGCGTAAGGCGCGTCTGTACCGCGATGGGCGCGCACACAAGGGTCCACGTCAACACGGCCAGCAGATTCCCCAGTGCGAGGCCCAGAAACACGTTCATCGGGCTGGCCCCCCAGCTCACGAACGACGCCCCGATCACAAACTCGGTGCCCGCCACGTGTTCGCCCGCTAACAGCCCCGCGAAATATTTGCCCGGCTGAAGTTTGTCGGCCGACACGGGCTCGCGATCGAATTCGTACAGTTTATCGAGACCCGAAACGATACCAGCGTGCTCTTTACTCGACATGGCCGAACCATCTCCTTGCGGTTGTTTCCCCAGAAAACGGGATGGTCTCTCGTGAGGGGACGCTCTCACTCGCCCGGAAACGACACACGCGCTCCCCCCAAACCCAATACTCGAAGTCAGCCCGCAGTGTACTCCACCCGCCCCGCCCGTAACAAATTGAGGGACGCATGCACTGCCGTCAGACGGCAGCGGGCCCTTCAACGCCCCCGGATTTTGGGAAGCAGAGGGCGGCCAGGAGGTAAAGGCCAAGGGCTATGGCAAACACGGCCTTAAAACCCACCAGTGTGGCAAGGAACACGGCCAGCAGCGTGGCCACGACAGAAGAACTGCCGTTGGCCGCCCATGCCAACGGCACCGTGCCGGGCTGCCGGCGATGCAGTTCGCGGATTCCAAGCGGAAAGAAGCCGCCGAGGGCCAATCCCAACGGCGCTATCGCCAGGATGCTGATCAGGATTCGCGCGAGCAACGGCAGAAACAGCAATTCGCTGAGAAGCACGTCGCCGATCAGAACATAGGCAACGACAACCGCCACTATCAGGCCGAAACGCCGCCAGATGGCCTTGCCCGGTTCCGAGGAGATGTTGCGCGTAACATAACTGCCGATTCCGGCGAAGACGAGCATGCTGAACAGGCTCACGGACAATGAATAGGTCGGGTAGCCGAGAAAAAGGGCCAGACGCTGGATCAGCGCCATCTCGAGAAACATGAAACCGATGCCTATGGCCGAGAAATAGACCAAGTTCACGGCCAGCTGGCCTGGCTGCGCTATACGTCCACGGGCTGCCACCACCGCGGGTATTACGATCAGCACGAGAGCGAACACGACGGCGAAAACCAAACCGCCGAGAAGAACAAGATTGCCTGTGGCGCCCAGGTAGTTCGGAGCCATGTAATCAGCCACCAGCGTGTGACGCCACTTGTAAAACTGCATGAAGAAGGGCCGGTTGTCAGTGACCGGACTGAAATCGAGGTAAGAACGCTCATAGAATAGTTGCCGCTCCGCGGGGGACAGGGTCAGGATCGTCGAGGCGGCGGTATCGATGACTGTGCCAGGGAAATGCCAAAAGACAAACCCGTTGTCGTCGGCAAACTGGCGAAGCCGGGCGAGTTCTTCATCGGTATACGGCGATGTTTTCGCCAGAACCGAACACAAAGCGAGCATGCGGTTATCTTCCGGCATGAAATCGGCCATGACGACACAACACGCTCCGGGGTCGGACACGCCGCGCTCTTCCAATGCGGCCGCGACCACCGAGCAGAAGCGCGGCGTCATCCGGGGCGGGCCAGCCGGGTTGATAATGTCTTGCGAGGTCAGCGAAAGTATGCCGTCGTCCGTCAGGTGGTCGAAGTAGTCGTGCATCGCATCGACGGTGTAGAGATACGCCTCGCTCAGAAGATACGCCCCCGAGCCTATGGCCGTGATGGTATCCACCCCGGTAAACTGAATGACGTCATAGCGGCGGTCGCCCCTGCGCAGTTCGCTTCGTGCGTCGCCTACGCGCAAGACCACGTTGTCTCGTTGCGCAATATTGCCCAAGTAGTCCGCGAAATGCTCGGAAACAACGTCAACGGTATACGGGTCCAGTTCGACGGCATCGATACTCTTGGCCCCCATGGCCAAAGCAGCCATCATGTCCACTCCCCCACCCGCCCCTCCGATGAAAACATCGGCATGTGGACGCATGTGGTGGGCAATGGTCAACATATGGCCGCGCCATAGCGGCATCTCTTCAACGGGGGAGTCCGCGCGCACCATCACGGCGCATGCATCGCCGTCGTGGGCAATGAATCTCACGTCATGCCGCTTGGGCTCGTATTGCCTGCTTGTGCCGATACTTGTATAGCTGAGGCCCTTCCCGTCGCGCGCTTGATGTCGCGGAAAGGCGTAGACGTCTGTGCGGAAGATGGGCGACCATTTGGTCCAGAGAAGCTCGCCGTCCATCTGGTTCACGAATCTGGATGCGAGTTTGCTGTCGCATGGCGTAAAGCGGGCAATGAACAACGTCCCAAACAAGCCCGCCAAGAGTAACGGGGCAATAAGAAACACGAGTCCTCGACGAGTCTGTGCCAAAAGCAGCATCGCGAGCACAAGCAACGCCCCCGATGTGGCAAGGACGCCTCTCGGGCCCATCCTGTCCATCAGGAAAATGAACGACAGACAGCCCAATCCTGCTCCTACCAAATCGGCGAAATACAGGGTCCCCGCTTCTTCGCTGAACGCGTCCAGGGCGATCGCGATCGTGGCTCCCACGAACATGAACGGCAGCGTGACAACCACCAGATAGAAGAACCCGTGCCACAATTCCTGCCTGTCTTCCAGTATCGAGAATGGGTTGAAGGGTATGCCCGAGATCACCAAAACGGCCAGAATAAGCCCCGCGCAGGCGGCTGTCAGAGTCCATGGCAGCCAGCGGGCCGATACCGCATCAGTCCCCGCGTAACGCCGGCAGAGGGTCAACAAGCTGCCGCTGGCCCCAAAGCCCAGGAGCGCCATCGAGATGACCAGAAAGGCAAAGTGGTACCAGATCGTATAGCTGAAGATACGTGTCAGGCAGACTTCCATCAGGAGTCCGGCGCAGGAGACACAGAATACGCCCAAGCACACCAATGTTCTCGCTGAAGCTCGAACTCTACCCATGATTGCCCCCAGAATATAAATGCCTTCGAATAATAAACTAAGAACCTTCCCTCGATGTTATCAGATCGCGTACCCATGTTTCAGCATTCCGCTTGGAACCCTCAGCGCGGCATAGCCTCAGCCAACCGGAGATAACACGCAGTTGCCCTCTGCTCCAGCGGGCAGGCAGCCCTATAGATTACCCGGCTTTGTGCTTTCTCCGGTTGTAAGACCCGCGCCCGCGCGGTTCGTTGCGGTGCGGGCGGCTCGCTTGAATTCTTGAAATCGGAGACCTGCGGTCACTCAAGTGGCGCGGTCGGGAGACCCCGCCACAGCGGAGCGTCCTCCGGAGCGCCAAAGGCGCGTCACATGGGTCCTGCGGGCGCCCAACGGCGCCGCCATGCGGCCTCCGGAGCGCCGACGCGGGGCACGGCATGGGGCCTCCGGGGTGCCAACGGCGCGAAACATGCTTTCAGGTTTGCGGCTTCCCCTTCTTGAGCGCCGAAGGCGCGTA
>DAOLNV010000049.1 GCA_035416745.1 Candidatus Hydrogenedentota bacterium
ATCTGAATCGGCGAGACGCGGATTCGCCAAATCGCCTGGTAAGCGCCAACGAAACCGGGTGCCGTTCGGTTCGTTGGCCCCGGTTGGCGCTCACAGGCGATGTGCCGGGCCGGTCTTGTCTGACCCTCATGGGTGTGTTGAACTCCGGCCCCGTGCCGCGAATGCCAGCGTGTTCATGTTGCATTGCTTCCTATTATCCGGAGGCGACTGGGAGGTTCACGAATTCGTTTGGCAGCTCCGCGCAGCATGTTCTGATTGGGTCCTACCGGTCCTTTCGGAGCGCCTTGGCCAGCCTGAACGGCCTGATGCGCGGTCTCCTGTTTGAACTGCTTTCACCGGTAACGCTAGAATTCCGGCAGCCGGGACGGGTTGCGGGAGAGTTACGTCACAACGAAAGCGAGCTTGATGAGTATTAGTTTCTTCAACACTCTGACGCGGAGGAAAGACGAGTTTGTGCCGTTGCAGGAAGGCAAGGCAGGTGTCTACACCTGCGGCCCGACGGTGTACAACTATGCCCATATCGGGAACTTGCGGACGTTTCTGTTCGAGGACCTGCTCCGGCGGCACCTCGAGTACCGCGGATATGCGGTTACTCACGTGATGAACGTGACGGACGTCGAGGACAAGATTATCCGGGCCTGCCGCGAGACGGGCGAATCGCTGGAGTCGCTGACCGGCCGGTATACAAAGGCGTTTCTGGAGGATATGGACACCCTCCGCATCCTGCGTCCTCACGTGATGCCGCGGGCGACCGAAACGGTCCCGGATATGGTCGAGTTCATCAAGACGTTGCGCGAGCATGGCCACACCTATGAAGTCGATGGCAGCATTTATTTCCGCCTCTCGTCGTTCAGCAATTACGGCAAGCTCAGCGGGTTTGATATCGACGCGCTGAAGGCCAATGCCGACGGCCGCATCGACTCCGACGAATACGAAACCGACGACGCCCGCGATTTCGCCCTCTGGAAAGCCTGGGACGAGGACGACGGCGACATTTTCTGGGACACGGAGCTGGGGAAGGGGCGGCCGGGATGGCACATCGAGTGCTCGTGCATGAGCCGTAAATACCTCGGCGACACGTTCGATATCCACTGCGGGGGGATCGATCTGGTGTTCCCACATCATGAGAACGAGATCGCGCAGTCCGAGGCCGCGACGGGCAAACCCTTTGTGAAATACTGGCTTCATGCGGGCCATCTTCAGGTCGAAGGCCGCAAGATGGCGAAATCCTATGGCAACACGTACACCCTTCGCGATTTGCTCGACAAAGGTTACGACCCCCTGGCGATTCGCTGGGTGTTGTCGTCAACCCATTATCGGGAACCCAGCAACTTCACCTTCGACGGTCTCGAAGCGGCCGCCCAGTCGGTGCGGCGGATCCAGGATTTCCGTTTGCGGCTCAGGGAAGTGGCCGGCGACGGCGCCGAGCTGGTTGAAGAGACCGCCGCGTGCGAGAAAGCCTTTGGAGCGGCGCTGGACGACGATCTGAACATCTCGGCGGCGTTGGCGGTGATCTTTGACTTCGTCCGGGACACCAACAAATTGATTGACGGGGACTGCCTGGGCAAGGCGGGGGCAGAAAAGGCGTTGGCGCTGCTGGACCGGCTAGACGCCGTGTGCGGGCTTTTCCCCGAGAAGGAAGCCGGAGCGGCGCCGCAGGAAGTGCTTGAGCTGGTGAACGAGCGGCAGCGGGTGCGTCGCGAGAAAGACTTTTCCCGCGCCGACGAGATCCGCGATATCCTGAACGGAATGGGGTGGGTCGTCGAAGATACGCCCGACGGTCCCCGTGTGAAGAGGATCTAATGGTGCAATCCGGGCGGATTGCGTGACGCCGGATTGCGCGGGAGGGCAAGGTGATGCGAACCTCACGGTTGCAGGGGGTGCAGGCTCTTCATGATGTCGAGCAGCGGTCCTTTCGGCTCACCTTGTCCGTGGTTGAGCTGGTGCGGCAGATCGAGCCGGAACTGCCCCAGGCGCTTGCTGACCGAATCATCGTCGCGGCAACGGATTTCGGCGTAGACGTGTCTGAAGCGGTGGTCCACAGCACGCCGAAAACCCAGGTAAGCAAGCTGGTAGCCGCCCGCCGTACCACGCGCGAAATGGCGTTTCTGCTCCATTTGCTCAAAGGCATCCAGATGGCCGCCGAACCCGCGCTGCGGCCCCTCATCGAGGAGGCCGCGGCACTGCAGGAGGAACTCGCCGGCCTCATCGTCCGTCTGCGTCAGGACGCCGAACGCGAGTCGAGACAATAAGTTAAGACAATCAGGGGGCCATGCGGCCGTTTCCAAACCTCTCCGGGAGAAGTGTGCGGAACTTCGTGCAAACGTTGGTGTTCTATCCAGTGTGGTCAAGGTCGACCGGCGAATGAACGAACCCTCCGATTGGGAACTCGTCGCGCTCGCGCGCACCGGCGATGACCAGGCCTTTGCGCGCCTGGTGCGGCGGTATCAGCAGGGCGTGGTGGCGTTCTGTCAGCGCATGGTGGGTTCGCGAGATGACGCCGAGGACCTTGCGCAGGACAGTTTCATCCGCGTGTACCGGTATCTGGCTGGGCTCCGTCCCGAGGCGAAATTTTCTACCGCCCTGTTCGGGATCGCCCGCAACCTGACGCTGAACTTCCTCCGCGATGCCGGCCGGCGGGGCCGTGGCAAGACGTGTTCGCTGACCAGTGAAGATGCGGCGCAACAACCGGTTCGCGACCCGGCCAACAGCCCGGAACACCGGGCGCGGCTTCACGAGATCGAGACGATGCTCGAACGGGCGCTCGAGGGGGTGTCGCCGGAGCATCGCGAAGTCCTGGTGCTTCGCGAACTGAACGGCCTTGATTACGAGGCGATTGCGGCAGTGACGAAATGCCGCAAGGGTACGGTCAAGAGCCGCCTTGCCCGTGCACGCGAGCAACTCCGAATCCAGTTGTTGGAACTCGGGGGAGACGAGATATGAAGCAGGAAGAAATCAACGAGCTGCTATCGGCTCACCTCGATGGTGAAAGCGAGGATCCCGAAGCGGTGGAACGCCTGCTCGAGGGCGAGCCGGACGTGCGCCGCCGCTTCGAGATCCTTCAATCGCAATCGAAGGCGCTCCGTTCGTTGCCTCTGCCGGATGTCGCGCCCGAATTCGCTACGCGCGTGCTGGCCGGAGTGCGCGAGGAACGCCTCAGCCGCCATCGCCGGTGGATGCCGCTTGTGTTGCCGTTGGCGGCCGCTGCCGCGGTGGTGGTGGTGCTGGGAACCGTCTATTTCGCCACGCAGACCCGGCCCGAACCCGGGACCTGGCCGGCCGCGAACGATTTGCGAAAATGGAACGAAATCGATCCCGAAATGCTGGATGCGGCCTTGGTCGAGCGCATGGCGGCCGCCCCGGACGCCTTCGAGTTGTGGGACCAGGGGTATGGAGAGGCTGGCGCCGATGATTCATGGGACGATACCGCCGCCTCCACGCTCGACGAAATGGCCGCCGTCATGGACGCGGAAGCCGAGCTTGACGTTCTGATAGAGGAACTCAGTGCAGAGGAAGAAGCCGTCTTCCGTGAATTGCTGGTCGCATATGCGATGGAGGGTTAGATTCATGAGACACGCACTGCTGCTGGTTGTTGCTGCAACGGCGTCCGTTCTGATGACATGGAGCGCGGCTGCCCAGCCGCCGGCGGCGCCGCCTTCGCCGCCGCGCGCCGAGCATGCCGCAAGACCCCTGATGGACGAACTCAAGCGCATGAGTGAAGCCGACATCCGTTCTCTGGTCGAAATGGTCCGTATGGTGCGGTTGACGCAGGAACTGGGCCTCAACGACGAACAAGCCGTCGTGCTGGTGCGGCAATTCAGCGAGGTAAAAGAAGAAACGGGCAGAATCCAAAGGGAACGCCAGGAACTTGGGAAAGCGCTGCGGGAATTGGTGAATGCCAGCGCCCCCGAAGACCAGATTCAGAAAAAGCTCGACGAACTCGTTGCCAGAGACAAGGAATCGCTCATGAAACGGTTCGACGCGTTCGAGCGCGCCTCCGCCGGGCTAACCCCCGCACAGAGAGCCAAGCTATACCTGTTCATGGGCGATTTTGACAAGCGCATGCGCACCCTTATCGAGAAAGCCAGAGAGCAATTCCGCGAACAGCGCGGAGAGCGGATGGGTGAGCCGGTCATGCGCGAGGATGGCCCGTTTCGCCGCGGCGGACCCGCCGGACCCACCCCGCGCGAGAGGTTTGGTGGCGGACGCGGCGCGGCCGAAGGCCGCCCGGGCGCACGCCGCGGCGTTGAGGGACAGCCCCTACAGCAAGCGCCCGCACCCGAACCGCCCGAGCAGGAATAGGCCGCGAAGAACCGGCAAGACCCGGGACGCCGTCAAGCGAGCACATCGGGAAGGGCCGTTCCGGCGGGCGTTACGTCGATGGGCCGCTGTGCCGCATTCCATCGGTGCCCTTGCCGGTCGCGGACCCGCTTACCGTCCGGGCGGACATCCCTCTTGCTGTTCCCACGCGTCGTTACGGTAGATGTGGCGGCGAACGCGGAACCCGCTTGCGGTGACGGCAATCTCACTGAGTTCACCAAAGCAGTTCTTCCGGGGATGGTGATAAAAGAACGCGCCCGTGGAAAGGTGGAATACGTTGGGAAATTCCGGGTCCCGCGTGTAGCTGAAGCGGTGGACGTGTCCGGCGACATAAAGCACCCGTTTGCCGCATTGGCCCAAGGCCCGGCGCAGGTCTTCGGCGTGGCGCAACCGCCGGTTCCGGCTGCTGGCGTACGCATCCGTCTCATGCATGACGGGATAGTGCGCGCCCACGATGACGGGGTCTGAGGCTTGTCGCAACAGGGCTTCCGTGGCGGCGACGTCCGCCGCGGAGATATGGCCCGCGGACGAAACCAGATTCGGGCACACGGTTGGGACCAGTACCAGCGACGTGCCGCCGCGCAACTTCTGCGCCGCCGGATAGCCTTCCGGCGGGAGGTAAAGCCCGAAGTAATACTCGAACCGCCCCTCGCGCGCCGCCCGGAACGTGTAAACGTCGTGATTGCCCGGGATCAGCGTCACCTCGAGGCCGCGCCGCACCAGCCCGTCGACAAATCCCCTAGCCATACGAAATTCGGTCTCGGTCGAAGTCGACGTGAAATCTCCCGTCAACAGCACGGCAGGGGTCCCGAGCGATGCCGCGTAATCCGCAAAGGGTTCGGCTCGCGCCATGAGGAAGTGCCGGCCCCGGCGAAAGAGCACGTTGAGATTGCCAAGAAGCCGTTTATTAGCCAGAGCCAAGGGGTTCCACACGACCGACCAGAAATGAAGGTCGGCGATATGGAGCAACCGGTCGCGGACGGCGTCTGTGCCCGGCGTGCCCATGCGTACGAATCCTTGCTACGAACCAGAGGCGATGGAACCGGCGGTCCCGGTCATCGCGAGCACTCCTTCCGGCCCAGCCGCGCTGGCATAGGCCGTTGCGAAATTGCGCCATGCTTCAGCATCGGCGCAATTGAGCAGCTCGACAGGCCGCGGCGCGATCATGGCCGCGGCCGTATTCAGATCGCCCACGGACCGGATGCACGGCATGTAGTATTTCTCGAGCCACTGAGCATCGCTCCGCGGGTCGAAGTCTCCGGCGTCGGCTATCACCTTGGCGATGGCGGGGTCCGCCGCGGCGGCGAACAACGCCAACACCCCTGCGTTGCCCAAAGCGGTAACGGTCAGAGGCGCGCCGACCCTGTTGCGCAGAAAGACGGCGGCCGTCACGATGTCCTGAATCCGGCAGGCGGTATCCGTCGGCAGGAACGTGTCGGGGAACTTGTATACCTTGCGCTCGGACCCTTTGCGGGGCTCCTGGAACTCGCCGGTGAGAAACGTATCGATGCAAAGGACCGCGTTGCCTTCAGCCAGCAGTTTTTGAGTGAGTGCGCCGGGTCCCCCCGTAACCGGGTCGGCCAGAGCCGCTTTGCCGCGCCCGTGTACAGCCAATACAGCCCCCGTCGGTGCGGCCAGCGGCTTGTACAACAGCGCGGGGATGGCCTGGTTCGCGTCCGGCCGCCAGATAATGAGCCGCTCGAGTTCGTAGCTGCTGGCCTTGGTCTGGGCAATCAGCCGGGCGGTCACGGCGGCGGAGTCGGGCACCACCAGGCCCATGATGTCGAATAGAGCGATCCCGTACCCGGTGCGGAAAGACTCGCGGTCCCCGGGGGACTTCGGCAGCACCGCGGCGCATTTTTCGCGTGCCGTTTCGATCACCTGCGGCATGAATGTTTCCTGCATGCCGAATCCTTCGGGCAATTTGCCGTCTGGAAAGACCCGCAGCACCTCGTCGGGCTCCTTCTCATACGGGGGCTCGGTGAATTCCGCGTATTTTTCGGGTTGCCCGAGCACCCACTTGCCGAAGAAGCGGTACATTGCGGTGCGGCTGTCCTGGTTGTAGTTGTGATGATAGTCGAAATGGTGATTCTCGAGCCGGCCGGCCGCGTCGTAGAGCGCGTAGATGCCGCGAATGGCCGGAAACTCGACCCGCGGAGTCAGTTTGGTCCAATCGCCCGAGGTCGAGACCATCACCATCGGCCGGGGAGCCATGAGTGCGCCGATCTCCATGTTTGACGCCTTCATGCGGAGGATTGGGGCGTTTTCACACATGCAGCCGCCCTGCATGGTGTGAGAGATCATGTTGACGGGCGCGCTCACTTTGATGCGGGGCTCGATGGCCTGGACCGCGAAGGTCTGGGTACCGCCGCCCGAGGCGCCGGTGCACGCCAGATTATCCGCGTCTACGTAGGGCAGGGCCGCGAGGAAGTCGATCACCCGCAGGCTGTTCCACAACTGGAACGCGAAGGGGTGCAAACCATAGAGCTTGTGGACGGGCTCGTCCCAGCGGTGGTCGGGAAACTGGAGGCTGTCGACGTAGCCGACCATGTCGTAACTGAAGACCACGATGCCCATGCGGGCGAGGGTGATGCAGCGCGCCGGAACCGAGCCGCGGGCACTGTCCTCAAGGCGTCCGTGTTCCCAATGCCCGTGCGGGCATGCTACACCGGGAAACGGGCCGCCGCCTTTCGGGCGATAGAGGTTGCCGGTCACCAGCACGCCCGGGCGGGACTCGAAATACACCTTTTCAATGATGTAGTCATCGTGTTCGGCGGCCGGTTCGATGTGCGCATTGAGGGGCGTGCGTTCCGGCATGGGCCAAAGCCCCGAAGAGACGAGGATTGTGCGCCGCAGGTCCGCCGCATAGGTTTCCCAGGCTTTGCGCGAATCGAAAGAGGTCATGATAAAGGTGGCGTCGGTGTCTCGGCGGATATCGTAGCGGCCGTCGATGGGTGTTTCGGGTTGCTCGAACACACGCATATGGGCCTGAGCCTTCTCGGGCTCGAATGCCGCGTTCGCGCTCAGCGCCACTGAGGCGATGTCGCCTTCGAGACTGATCGCGGCGGCGCCCGCGGGCAACGGGGCCTCGCCTGCCTTCACCCAGCGAAAGACGCCTTTGTGAGGAGCGCTTTCCGGGGCCTGGAACGTCGCGCCGCCTATCGAGGCCTGTGCCGCGGACGCGCCATCGGCCCACAGCCATACCGTGTAGGTGGCGGCGCGCGGCAAGGTCACCGGTCCGCCCCGGAGCTCGTACGCGTCCAGCCACACAAGGTCCGGCGTCTCTACCGCCATCCCGAACACCGAAAGCAGCAACATGCACATGGCCGCGCCCTCCTTCGCGCTTGGATTACGCTTGAGCATATCGTGATTGTGTTCTGAATTAAAGGGGGAGGCTCAGGAGGGCATGCCCGTCCGGCTGGTCCCTGGCCATTGCGCGGCGTTGTATTTGCCTGCCGGAACCACTATTGTAAGGAAATCTCTTGTGGAACAGGGAGCAGATACGCCGCATGAACGTGACCATTACAGGGGCATCGGGGCATTTGGGGGCAAACCTTGTCCGCCGGCTTCTTCACGACGGGGAGAAGGTCACGGTTCTGGCATATGAGGATTCTCCTTCGCTGAAGGGCCTCGATATTCGCGAAATCCCGGGGAACGTGCTCGAGCCGGCTTCCCTCCGCGACGCCTTCGGGGGTGCGGATATCGTGTACCACCTGGCGGCCATGATCACGCTGCGCCGCACAAGCGATCCCGTGGCCCACCGGGTCAACGTCGAGGGCACCCGCAACGTGGCCGCGGCATGCAGAGCCTGCAACGTGCAGCGGCTCGTGTATTTCAGCTCGATTCATGCCTATTCGTCGTATCCCCGCCGCGAGCCCATTGACGAGAGCCGGCCATTGTGCATTCATGAGGATACACTGCCGTATGACCGATCGAAAGCCGCCGCGGAACAGCTCGTGCGTTCGGCCATCGACGACGGACTGGACGCCGTAATACTCAATCCCACGGGAGTCATCGGTCCTCACGACTACGAGCCGTCCGCCATGGGGCGTGTCTTGATAGACCTGCGGGCGGGACGGTTTCCGGTTCTTTTGCGGGGAGGATTCAATTGGGTTGATGCACGAGACGTGGCGGATGCCGCTGTTCGCGCCGCGGGTCATGCCGCGGCCGGCGCACGGTACATACTCGGCGGGACGTACGCCACCCTGGCCGACATCGCCGCGGAGATCGCGCGCACGACCCGCGCGCGCGTCCCGAAGCTCGAGTTGCCTCTCTGGGCGGCGTATGGAGGGGTGCCGTTTACGCTCCTGTGGGCGCGTCTTACCAAATCGAAACCGCGCATGACTCTGGCGTCGTTACGGGCTTTGCGCCATCACCGGCTCGTCAGCCATGAGAAAGCGAGCCGGGAACTCGGGTACGCGCCGCGGCCCCTCGAGAACACCATCTCCGATACCCTGGCGTGGTTCGACGCGCGCCAAGAAGCCTGACGGGCGGGCCCGGCCTGGCCGGGAGTTCACGAAACCGGCGCGGGCCCAGGCTCGGATTCGGGTTCCCACTCGGCCCCCACAAGCAGCGCCAGAAAACGGTTGGCGGCCGACGCGCGCGGAACGGCATGAAGGGCCTGGAACGACACGATGCAGCCGTCAACGTTGAAGAATCCCTGCAGCAGGTAAGGGTATTTCCCCGGCTCGGGTGATGAATCCTCGAGCGTGAGGTACATGCCGCGGACATTCTCAAGCTCGAACTCGAGGGGGACGGCTTCGGCCGCGGCTGCCGGGCCAGGCAAACCAGTTTTCCAGCGCGCGAGTTCCTCCCCGAACCACGAGTCGCTTCCAAATCCCGGCATCATGCCCGGTTCACCCAGGATGGTCACGGTGATGATGTACGGTTGGGGCTCCGATGCTTCGAACCGTAGCGAAGCGGCACCGGCCACCCCCGGATCGGACGGTTTCGCCTCCATACCCTCGGGTAGCGGAATATTGAGCGTCCCCCGGTGCGGAACGGCCAAGGGGATTTTCTGTGCTTGCGCGGGTTCCGCGGCGGGTTTGCCATCCGGGCCCGGCGCTGCGCTTGTCACGACGGACTCTCGCGGTGCGGGCTTGACAGTATGCCCCGGCGTTTTCTCGCATCCCGCCGCCGCGAGGAAAGCGAGGGCCGCCGCCAGCGCAATGACAAGCCCAGCCTTTCGCATCACGTATTTCCTTGCGCCTGCTATGCGCCAAGCACCTTCCGGCAGACGTCGTTCAGAACCTTGCCGTCGGCCGCTTCCCCCAATTCCTTCTTCAGGATACCCGTGAGCTTGCCCGCATGATTGATGTCGGGGTGGTCCGCCAGGTAAGCGCGCACCCTCGCCTCGAGTTCGCCGGCACTCAACTGTCGCGGCAAGAACTCCTCGATGACGGCAATCTCGCGCTCGGTTGCCGCGGTTTCCACCTCCTTGCCGTGCTCACGCAATACATCGATGGTCTGTTGACGTTTACGAATCTCCGAACGCAATGCGGTCATTGCATCCTCATCGGACACGGCCTTGCCGGTTTCCTTCTCTTTCAGCATGACGGCGGCCTTCAACATGCGCAGGCACTCGAGGCGCTCCATGTTCTTGTTTTTCATGGCCGACTTCATCTCGTCCTGGATGCGTTCCTTGATGGTCATCCGCGTGTTCCTTTTTCCTGGCAAACGGCACGGGGCTCTCTACGGCGCCGCCGCGTTGCGTCAGAAACATCCTTAACCAAATCCAATCTAGCGCGTGCGTTTCAGAATTGCAACGGTACGCGAGATTGGGGACCGCCAAGCGGGCGGACGGCTCCAAACCCGCGGCCGGGAAGGCGAAGAAGGAGGAGCCAGAAAGAACTCTGAAAGGGCGCTCTGCGTCCATGAAGAGCATGAGCGCTTTCCAGCTCGCCCCTTCAGGGGTCCTGGGATTTGGGGTTTCGGCTCCCCGGGGCGCGGCACGCGGGGCGCGTGCCGGCCTCTGGACAGCGTCTCGTCCGGGCCTTGAGCCTCTTGCCTAGTGGCCGGGGGTTTCGGCCGATTTCGCGGCCGGGACGGCCTGTTTGTAGTTGGGTTGGGCCTGTGGGTCGTCAGTGCTCATGAGCCAGTGGACAGCATCGACAATGGACTGCTTGAACCGCTCGCTTTCCCAGACGTCCTCCCGGTGGCCCAATGCGGTGAAGTATACGCGGCCCTTTTCGATGGTCCGCACCCAGACGACGGGGTAAGGCTCGATGTTGTACATTTCCTGTTTTGCGCGTTCCGGGCCAGGGTCCATGAGGGCGAGTACGTGGATGGCGTCCTCGTTGAACTTGCGGAAGCAATACCATTCCTCGTTGAGCTCCAGGCCGTCGGGGATGTGGGCCATGACCGGGTGGTTGGGGTCGACGGCTTTCACCTTGCCCACGAACTGTTTGCCGTGGCCCATGAATTCGGCGCCGATCATGGCGATGTACGGAGTAACGTCCTCTCCCTCGCCGCGAAACGTGTCCGTGGCCGAGTGGAATCCGAGAAAGCGGCCGCCGTTTTCGAGCCACTGGATCAGCTCAGCCTGGCCGTTGGGCCCCATCACCGGCGTGCCGGTCTTGTTGGGCTTTGTCAGGTCCCCCTGGGTATAAAACATGACGATGTCGTAGTTCTTGAGGTTTTCGGCGTTGATGGTGCTGGCGTCGTAGGTCACCGTGAGCTTGGCGCCCATCGCATCGAGAAGGGGGCGTAATACCTGCTCCGCCAGGCATGGTTTGTCGCCCTGCGCGACCGTTGGGCCGTGAGCAAAGGCCTCCGAAGTGACCAGGAAGAGAACGTTTTTCGGTGCGGGGCTTTCCCCGGCGAATGAGAGTGAACAACCCAGGACAACAAGGGCAGCAACAAATGCATTCCGCGCGGCCATGACATTTCTCCTTCCGGACCTGCGGGGCATGGTTTCAAGATACGGCCCCGCACCCGACGTTGCACAATCGGCTTCTATCTGCACCCAGGCCCGCTCCGCTGGGAACAGGCCAAGAATCAACTCAGCGCGCCCATCGCCACGGCGCCCAGCAGGCCCCGCTGTTTTTCGAGCCGCTCCTGAATACGCGTCATCAGCGTTTCATCCAGAGGGAGGCGTTCGAGTGTTTCCGGATGGGGCGGCAGGGCCTGCGGCTGGTCGTTCAGTGCCCCGATCCCCATCATGTTGACCAGGGTGTTGGCAAGGTGCGTGGCATGAGGCAGTATCGGATCCCCCGGCACGTCGAGCGGGCGGTGATGTCCGCCGATGCTTTCGACCAACTCGCGGGGAAGGTTCCACCGTTCGGCCACCCATGCGCCGACTTCGCAGTGCGTGACGCCTGCGAAGACTTCGTATTCGGCCTCGTACACAGAACATCCTGACGTTTCAACAAGGTTGATGACGCGAACTGCGTCCTCCTGGAAATACTGCGCGATCACGGCCTTGCCGATGTCGTGCAACAATCCCGCCAAGTGGGCCCCGGCGATCTCGGGATGTTGCCGGCGAAAATGCTGTTCCATGGTGCCTGCCGCAAGGGAACACGCCAAGCTGTGGCGCCAGAGGTTATGGAGTGAGCGCACTTGTGCCGGGCTCTTGCCGAACAGGTTGATGACGGAGATGGTGAGCGCCAGACGCTCGATCTCGTTGAAACCCAGAATGACGACGGCTTCAGGAATGCTTCGAATGGACCTCGGAAAACCATAAAAACTGGAATTCACCACGCGAAGCACGCGCATGGCGAGGGCTTGGTCTCTTGCAATTTCGTCGGCAAGGTCGAGCGCGGTCGTGCTTTCATCCTGCACAACGCTGATGATCCGGGCCAAAACGTCGGGCAACGTTGCGATTTCGGTAATCGCGTCTACGCGGTCTCGCATGGAGTTCCTCCCTGCTCCCCAGGGATTTTGAACGACCCGGCTCAGAGGCACCTCAAGAAACGCTCCGAGAAGAATGCCAAGTAGTGAAATTATAAAGGCTTATCAGGATGCTGTCAACCGGCAGGCTTGCGCGGGGGCCGAGCGCATGCGGGCGCGGGCGCGCCCCCACCGCGACGGCATGGGCCACGTTGTGCACGACGCACAGTACGGTAGAGAACAATCGGTCCCGTTCCCGCCGCATCTTGCAGCGGGGAATGGCGCATTCGCTCCCGGCATTCAATCCGCGCAACAATACTGATGGTAATGGTCTCGGCGGCGTTTAGTCAGACCGTTGAGCACCGCGCCGGCGATGTTGGCGTTGGCCGTCTCGAGGAATTTCTTGGCCCGTGTGACGGTTTCCCGCCGCGCGTACCTGGGCGAGAGCACCAGCACCACGGTATCGACGCATTTTGCCAGCAGCACCGGGTCCGTGACGACGAGGATGGACGGGGCGTCGCACAGCACCAGATCGAATTCTTCGCGCAAGTCGCGCATGAGCTGGCGCATCTTGTCCGAGCCGATAAGTTCGGAGGGATTAGGCGGGGTTTGCCCGCTCGGGGCCATCCACAGGTTCTCGATACGAGTTGGGCGGATGATCGCGTGGGGGTCAAGCTCTTCGCGGAGCAGGTCCGCCAAACCGGGTCTGTCTTCCATCCCGAGGACGCGGTGCACATTGGGGCGGCGCAGGTCGGCGTCGACAAGAAGGACCCGCAACCCGCTTTCCGCGAACGTGACGGCCATGTTGATGGCGGTGGTTGTCTTGCCCTCGGCGGGCAGGGCGCTGGTCACGAGGACGGTCCGCGGCTTCCGCTGAATCGTGGCCAACTGAAACCGTGTACGCAGCGCACGGTACGCTTCAGCTCCCGGGGATTTCGGAGCGTGCAGCGAGGCGATGAACGTGTCCGATTCATCTTCTTCGGCGTCTGGCGCTTTCCTGCCTGCCCGGCGTCTTCTGTCGACGCGGCTGCAGGGGATAGTGCCGATGACGTCGAGGCCGAGGTGTTCCGTCACGTCCTGGGCGGTTTTGAAGGAGGCATCGTTCATCTTGAGGAGCAAGGCCGCGCCGATGCCGGCGAGCAGACCGGCCGCGGCGCCGGCGGCGATGATGGCGGCAAGGTTTATGTTTTTCGTGCGCATCGAGTGCACGCGCACGGGCGTCCGCCGCGACAACCCGCACTCACCGCGGTCCAGCGCCGCGCGTATCTTCGATTCGGTGTTTCGCAGTGTGTCAAACTCGCCCCGGCTGTTTTCGAGCGCGCCTGCCATCTGCTGGACTTCAGGGTTGGGCCCCGCAGGTTCGGTGAGGTCCCCGGGGGGCTGTTCCATCAACGTTTGGATGGCAGCCATGCGGGTATCGAGTGCAATGATCTCGAGTTCAAGCTGACGGTACTGGTGGGTGAGGCCGTAGAGCTTCCGTTCGGTCTCGCTGCCGGCCTCGCTTCCGTAACCGAGTTGTTCCGTTGCCTCCAGAATCTCGCGCTTCCTGTCCGTGACCTGGTCGAACAACTCGAGGCAGGCCAACCGATCGTCGGGACGCAGAATAGCCAGGTTGAGCTCTTCGGCGACCAGTTTGTCCATCTCTTTGAGCGAGTCTGCGACGGCGCCGTCGGCGGTCTGTCGCAAGGGCTGCGGCAATTCGATGCCGTCGCTTTGGAATTGCGTTTTGAGGCGTTCCATGCGCGCCATGAATTGTTCTCGCGCGGCCTGGGTCTTGGCAAGCTCTTCGTTCAGGGTATCCGGCCGCGCGGCATTCTCGTCATACTGCGGGGCCGCTGCGGTCACGCCAGACTGCCGTTCCTCGCGCTCGTGTTCCTCGATTTCGCGCCCGGTGCGCTCGAGTTGGCCTTGTACCAGCGCGAGTCTCTCGCGGCCCGTTTCGAGCTGCTCCTTGCGAACGTTCTGGATCAGCGCGCGCGCGGCGAACTCGGCAATGCCGGCGGCGTCGCGTTCGTTCTGCCGCGTGCAGGTCACGGAAACCGCATTTGTTGTGCCGTCGAATTCAATCCTGAGCGATTTCGAGACGTCATCGGCTGCGGTCTGGTATTCTTCGGCGGTGGCGAGCCGGTTCCAGGCTTCGCCGTCGATCATGTCGCGGCATACCAGGGCTCTCACGACATCCGGCGCGATCATGTGCGGGTTCTGATTGACGGTTTGGGAGCGCGGAGCCGAAATTGGATTCAGGGGAAGCGTCTCCCACACCGGCGGCTGGACAGAAAACTCTGTTTCCGCCACGTACACCGTCAGGCGGCTGTATAGAATCGCTCCGAACGCGCCAGACAGCAGCGCGCCCAGAACGGTGGCCACAAACACGATGTACCACCGCCCGCGGAGAACATTCTGAATGAACCCGCGGGTGTTCCCGTCTCGCCGGCGAATCTGTTTGTTGATGTCGGATGCGGAACTCGCCATGTGGTGATTACCCGGCGCCCTTGTTGGGCGGGGCCGTTTCCTGTTTGGATTGTTGCGGCGCCCACGCCTTCAGCTTGGATTCCAACAACGCGATTCGCTGCCGCAGCTCATCCTCGCGGAGCATATCGAGCCCCGGCACGTCAGCGGCAAGCCGCCAGTGTTGCAGCGCCGTTTCGAGATACTCGCGCCGGGCCTCCGGGATTTCCGAGTATTCGGCGAGTTTCTCGTACATGAGGCTGATCTCGCTGTAATCCTGGTCCGGCGTGCAATTGCCGTCAAGGCGTGCCGCCTGCAGAGAGGCTTCTCGGGCCATGTCATACTCGCCCAGTCTGGCGTGGGCACGTGCGAGGGTCCGCAAGGCGGCCAATGCGCCGCCCGGATCGCGCAAGAGCAGTTCCGGGTCGCGCAACGTTTCGATGGCCCGTTTCGGCTGGCCGAGTTTGAAGCAGATGATGCCGAGCATCGTTTTCGCCCGGGCGGTTTTCGCATGGCCCGGAAACTCTTTCTGGAACTGCTCGAGCAACCGCAAGGCCGCTTGTCCGGCCTCCTTGGCGCCGGCTGCGTTGTTGCCTGCCGCGAACGCGCTGGACGCGGCTGCGAACAAGGCCTCGGCCCGGTCAGGAACGCTTGCCGGCAACGCTTGCGCTACGCGTTCGTATTGCTCCATTGCCGCCTCGTATTCGCCGCGGGAGACGGACCGGCTCGCTTGGGAAAGCAGAGCCTCCGGGCTGTTGAGCCGTTGCCGCGCGAAGACCCACGCTTCGTACCCGCCCAGAGCCAGTGCGCCCAGGACCGCCAATGCGATGACATAACGGGTGAAGCGGCCCGGCCGCGTGGCGGCGGGGCGGGATTCCCGGAGGGGCTGTGCGGGAACATCGGCGTGGCCGAGCGGCTCCGGCTCTATGCGAGCGGATTGTTTCGCAGCGGGGACGACATCCGGGGGAGCTTTCGGGACCTGCGGGGAAACCGCCTCGCCGCGAGTGTCTTCCGCCTTGATATCATCATCTTCTTCGCCGTAACGCGGCTGGGACTCCAATTCCTCGAGCAGCGCCTGGGCTTTTGCCAGCTCGGGCGGGTCTTGTTTCTTGAAATCGGGTTCTCGCGAAGGTGCGCGGTCGAACGAACCAGCATCCGCGGGGCCTTCCGGGCACTCGCTGGCTTGTTCGGGTTCGGTACGGGGAGCCCGCTGGGCAGGGGAAGGCGGGGTGTCCGGGATGCCGTCAGAATCGGCCTGCTCGCCGACCACGATGATATCTTCCGTGCCGAATGAAGGGCCGGCGCCGGCGGCCCCGGAGGCTGGTTCCTTGGCCGCCTGCGAATGGGCGACGCCGCGCGACAGGTCCGTGATGATATCGCGCAATTCCTCGACAGGTGAAGGCTGGCCGACGCCGCTGATCACATCCGCCTCGTGCGGCATGTCCTCTTCGATGGCCCCGGGCGTCATGCCGGCGTCGACGTCTGCAATCCCTATTTCGTAGAAGCTCAAGGGCGGTTCGGGGGGCGTGGATTCATGTGCTGGTTCCGGGCGCAGGACACTGCCGGCCGTCTCCTCGCGGCCGCCGTAGGTCAAGCCGGACATTCGGATGAATTCTTCTTCGCTGGCTTGTTCCTCTTGGGGCAATCCGCTTTCGAGGCGCCTGTCGTTCAGGGCATCGAGGAATTCGTTGTCGATGCGTTGCATCTCCTCGACAAGGCGCTCGTCGATGCCGTGCGGGGTCCGGTTTTCGGGTTCGTTGCTCGATGCCATGTCCGTCATCCTAGTACCCGAAGAGGTACGTGCCGGCCGGGGCCAGCAAGCGCTTCTGCATCATTCCCCACTCCCCTGCCGCGCTCTCACGGCTCTTCCGCGAAGAGGTCGCCGCGATTTCCCTCAGCATTTAGAAGCAGCCGGTTAGCGCGCTGCTGCAACACGCTCTGTGCGCGGTGCCGCGGTGGAAAGCGTTCCGGTTCGGGCGCATCCTCCGGGGTCACGGCGCTCTTCGAGGTTTCGGGCGCTTCCTGGAGCGCCGCCGAGAGCCGCGAATGCCGTTCCGGGTCGGGCAAGGTGGTCTTCCGAATCGTGTTCAGAATGATAGCCTGCCCGACCTGCCGTGTACGGACCTGCGCCGCCAGCAACAGCGCATTGCGGCATACGGTTACCGTTTCTCGGGGACTGCCTTGCGCGTAGGCGTGTACCGTCCTGACTGCTCCTTCGTCGAATACGGGGGCCAGTCCGCCCACCGCTCCGGCCTGCCGCAATCGGAAATCGATAAGCCCGCGCGTCTCGGCCAGACTCAGCGAGCCGAGGTTGAAGCACGTGTTCACGCGCTGGGAGAAATTGGGGGCGGCCCGCAACACGTTCAGCCATTCCAATTGCGCGAAAAACACAAGATTGAGCAGCTTGTGGTGGGGGGTCTCGAGATTCTGGACCAGGCGAAGGAGTTCGAGTTGCCCGCGCTTGTTGAGGTTCTGGGCGTCGTCCACCACGAGCGTGTTGATGCGCTGATGATGCTTCAAGAGATACTGGTTGAGGGCCCCCATATACGCTGCGAACGAGCGGGGTTCCGGTTGGAGTCCAAACTGGCTGACGATCCCCTCGAGGAGAGAGAAGCTGGTCCAGGAGGGAATGGGAGAACCGATTACGGCTACGTTGTAGCGGTCGGGTTTGGCGCGCATCCCCGACAGTACCTTGCGCAGCAGGGTCGTCTTTCCGGTGCCGTAATGCCCAAGGACGACTGCAATGCCGTTGCGCTCGTCGATGCTGTTCCACAGGCGGAACAGGCATTCCTTGTGTTCCCGCGTGGCGTAGAAATACATCGGGTCGGCCGTTGCCGCAAACGGCTGCTTCTGCAGCCCGAAGAAACTTAACAACGCCTGCGATGAATCGATGTCTTCCATGTAGTGCTATCTCATGCCGCGGGGGCATCCACGGCGAACCACAGAATCCGCCCCCCGGGCCGGGCATTTCCCCAAGAGCCAGGCGCCGCGCCGCCCTTGCCAGTATTCATGATGCCATTATAGGCGAGCACCCGCCTGGATTTCCCCTCTGCCGATGCCCATTCTCAGACTGACCCGGTGAACCAAACCTCTTGTGCATCCCGGCCCGGCGCGGTACAATCCCCCTGCCACTCCGACGGCACTGCGGCGGTATCTCAGGCGTTCCGGCATCACGCAGATTCGCGGCCGGAGAATAACCTGTCCGCATGGTCAAAGATGTCTGGCGCTTCAGCCAGGAGTGCGTAACGTATCGCCAACAGGCGAGTGGATGTTATTCTAGACCAAGGCTTTGGAGCTGTCAAGCGACACGAAGCCAAGTGTTGTGCTGTTCCTGCGCCAAACCACAATATATGGTAGAAAACGTGCCTGGCCTAGTTTTGGGAGGTCTATGGTTCGCGTGAGCGGGTTTGGCGCTGCCATTGCTGCCGCTCGGGAGCGATGAACTGCGGAAAGGCAAGGAGAGCCCGCACTTGGTTCGGACTTCGTGTGATTTCAGGGGACGCATGGAATGGTGAAACAAGCATATGACGCCCTGGCACAGCAGCGGGAGTCGCTCAAGGTGCTATCCGGCCCCTTGACGGGTCTGTCGTGTCCCATTACCGGGGCTCTGAGCATCGGCCGCGGTCCGGACAGCGGGCTCCAGCTGAACGATTTGCAGGTCTCCCGTAAACACGCGGTGATCCAACAAACGGCGCTGGGCACGCTGCTCCGTGATCTTGGCAGCGGGAACGGCACGTTTGTCGGGGGCAAGCGCATCGTGGAATACCGCCTTGCTCACGGGGATGTGATATCGATCGGTCCCGTGGAGCTGGTTTTCGAGAGCAAGAGTAGCGAGGAGGCCGGCCCGCGGCCTCCGGCCACCGTCGTATTCGAGGAGGCCGACAAAGGGGACGTCCACGCCCACGCGGCGGAAAACGTGCACCGAACGTTCCTGGGGGCGGTGCAGGCGGCTCAGACCGTGGACCAGGCGCGCCAGGCACAGGAACGATTGGCTGCCGTGTATGCCGCCAATCAGGTCATTTCGAGCGAACGGGACCTTAACAGGCTGTTCGAGCAGGTCATGGACCAGATCTTCAGGCTCGTGCCGGCGCACAACGGGGCCATTTTGCTGTTCGAGGCTGCGAGCGGACGCCTCGAACCGGCTTATATGCGGAAGGGCCCCGAGGAACACGTCACCATCAGTTCGACGATCGTGCACAGGGCTTTGGATCATGGGGAGGCCATTCTTACGTTGGACGCGGCGGACGACAGCCGCCTGGGCCGCGGCCAGAGCATCATTCTGCAGAATATCGCGTCGGCCATGTGCACACCCCTCCAGCACCAGGGCGAAAAGCTGGGCGTGCTCTACGTCGACACCCGCGGGACGCCCAATGCGTTCTCCGAGGGGGACCTCGAATTGCTTGTGGCGCTGGCGGGTCCGGCGGCGATTGCCATCAAGAATGCGCAATACGTCGATAAACTGGAGAGCGCCTACCAAGGCACCCTTCTTATGACCGCGAACGCCATCGAAGCGCGTGACCACTATACGGTCGGCCACACCTGGCGCGTCACCAATTTCGCGCTGGCCATCGCCCGCGAGCTTGGCTGGGATGATGAGAAGCTGCGCGAGTGCGAGATGGGTGGCGTGCTCCACGATGTTGGTAAGATAGCCATCGACGACGCCATTTTGCGGAAACCCAAGGTCCTGACCGGCGATGAATACGCCAAGATGAAGGTGCACCCCGAACGCGGCGCCCGTATGATGCAGGATGTGCCCGCCCTCAGGGCCCTTATCCCGTATGCTCTGTATCATCACGAACGCTACGACGGGCAGGGGTATCCCTTCGGTCTCAGCGGCGGCGATATCCCTGCTGAGGGGCGGCTCATCGCGGTCGCCGACACCTTCGACGCGATGACCAGCAACCGGCCGTACCGAAAAGGGCTGGACCCCGAGGCCGCCCTGGCCGAACTCGAGAAAGGCAAAGGCACACAGTTCGACCCCGAGATTGTCGACGCGATGGTTCGGGCGTACCGTTCGGGGAGTGTCGACGCGATCCTTCAGGAACACGGCAAAGGCGAGCGGAGCGTGGCCTGTCCATTTTGCAGCACGCATATTCCGGCGCCCGAAGGCGGGGAGCCGGGGTCCGAGTTTCAGTGCGGCGTTTGCCACCGGCGCCTGCGGCTGTGTGAACAGAACGAGGTATACTTCGCCGAACTGCTGCCTGCTTCCGAAGCGCCGTCCACCACGTCGAACACCCGCGGCCGCCATGGGAGCCGCCAGGACGCCCCGGACGGTGGGGAATGAGTCTTGGCGCCCGGCGATTGGAGGCGCGTGATTTCCTTTCGGTTCGCGGGCCGTTGGGTATCTTCTCTTGATGGGGCAAGGCGAACTCATTTGGCGCCGGTGACCCTCTCGTGCACCGTTGGGAACATTCCATAAAGGACGGGGATTAGGTACAATGCTCTGAGGCCGCGACGGGGTGCGCCGTGGCGGACTTCGTGAGCCATGACGCAGAAAACACGCTGTTCCGGAGAACATGCGAATGAAACGGTTGATTCTTATGGTATCGCTAGGTCTTTTTCCGCGCTTGCTGGCGGCGCAGGAACTCGATATTTCGGCGCTGCTGGGCAAAACCTGGTACGGGGTGTATATGTCCGGCCAGAAATCGGGTTACGCCGTCAACGATGTGGCGAAGAACGGCGATGGCAGCGTTACGGTTTCGGAAGATGCCCGGTTCCACATCACGATGGAAAACGTTAAGCAGGACATGCGCATTTTCAGCGAGCGCGTGTATGCGCAAGACGGCGCCCTGAGCCAGGTGAAGACCCGTGTCGAGACGTTGAGCGGCGAATCTCAATTCGACGCAGTAGTCAGGGGGGATTCGCTGCTTATGCGCAGCGTCGTGGGCGGTGAGGCCCTCGAAGTCGAACTTCCCCGCCCGAGAGAATCCCTTCAGGACGCCTTCAAACAGATCGAGCTGATCCACAAAGGCGGCGAAATCGGCAGCGAATTGCATTACAGCATCTTCGAACCGATGTACCGCAAGGAAATCGATGGCATAAGCAAGGTGATCGCCATCGAGGAGCGCGTCTTCGACGGCGTCCCCACCAAGGTCTATAAGATCAAGAACACGCTCCTGGACATGGGGATCGACTCGATTTCCTACGTCGCGGAAGACGGCACGACTCTCGAAGACGAGGTGGCCGGACTGATCACCACGCGGCTGGAACCCGAGGAGATCGCGAAAGACGTCAACTACAGCAACGACGTCATCGTATCGAACGCGGCCCTCATTGACGCTCCTATCGAGAATGCGCGCGCGCGCCCGTTTTTGAAACTGCGCCTCACCGGGCCGCTCACGGAAGCCCATCTGTTCAATGACGAGCGGCAATATCTTGCAGACAAGGACGGGGCCTATGAATTCTCTGCGCATTTGATCGAGCTCGATGGTTTTGTGCCCGCGACCCTTCCGGTGCATGACGCGTCGGTCCAGGAATGGCTGAAGCCGTCGCTATTCATTCAAAGCGAGGACCCCAAGCTCATCGATAAAGCCAAGGAGATCGCCGGGGACGAGACCAACGCGCTGAAGGTGTCAACGAAACTGTGCCACTGGGTGTATGAGAACGTGCGCACGACGTTTTCAGCCCAGTTGAGCAACACCCTCGAGGTGCTCGAGCACATGGAGGGCGACTGCACCGAGCACAGCGTACTGTTCATCGGTCTTGCGCGCGCGGCGGGCCTGCCCGCCCGGGAGGTGGCCGGGCTGATCTACGTCGACAACGGCCGGCCGGGGTTTTATTTTCATCAGTGGGCGACCGTTTGGATCGGCAAGTGGATCGATGTGGACCCCACTTTCAACCAGCCTCTTGCCGACGTGACCCATATCAAACTGGCCGAGGGCGACCTGTTTCAGCAGGCAAGACTCATCCCCATCATCGGGCAGATCAAGGTTCAAGTGCCTGAGAACGTCGCCCCCGGGGGCTGATGACGCCTATGGACGCATTCCCGCCGCAAACCGGACCTGCGCCATCACCCCCTCGGAAAAGGCGATGGAAACGGTGGATTCTGTGCGGCTTCGCCCTGCTCTTTGGACTGGGCGCGGTTTTGCTCGCCACGGGATATCCTCAGTCGCGTCTTATCGAGTATGCGATCTTCCGGGCAACGGGGTTTTCGGCGCAGGTCGAAGGCGAGGACCTCTATCCTGAACTGCGCATCGGGCGGCTTGAGGTGTTCTCCCAGACGCCGGAAACGGCGCCGGCCCTGAGCATCGAAGATTTGGCCGTGGCTTACAGGCTGATGTCCGGGACGGGCAGGCGCATCGCGAGCGTCACCGCCCGGCACGTGACCGTGCGTGCCGATTCGGAGCTGGTCGCCCGGGCCGGGGCGATCATGAGGTCGGCAAAGCCGGCCGCGGGGCCGGCGCTTACCTACGTGCCGGAACGTGTTTCGGTTCCGGCCATTGACGCCCAACTCGTTTTGCCGTCAATCGTGGCGGATATCTCGGGCGTCGCCCTGGATTGCCGGGCCGATTCGCTCGAGAGTCTGTCGTTCGAGCTCTCGGGCGACGACCTTAGCGGCCGTGTGGAGCTGCCTTTGAGCGGGTTCGCGACAAGCCTCGACGGAGGGGCCGTACGTATTGCAGGGTCCCGCGATGGCAGCTCGGTTGCTATCCATATCGATCGGGTACTGCTCCCCAACCTCGCCGAGGTCGAGGCGGTCGCGAACGCCCAACTCGATGGGGCCGACGTTGCCGTGACCCTGGACGTGCCGGACTTCCGGATACTGGGCGAAGGCGAGAAGACGGTGTTGTTGCCGGCCGTGGAGATACCCCTGACAGTCGGCTCGCTTGTGATGAGCGATGTGCATGTTGAAGGGACCTACGTGGCGGCGCTGGGGCGGTTTGTGCCCTCGGCGGCCCGGCTTACGGGAAAAGCCACTGCCGTGCGGGCCGGCGTCGATGACCGCGCCTGGGACATGTACTCGGTGTCCGTGGCGGCACAGGGCGCGTTTCCCCGCTACGACGCCGACGTGACGGTTAACGACGCCCTGCCCATGCATCTCAGCGCTGTGTTCGAGGAAGAGGCCGTCACGGCGTCGCTTGATATCGAGAAATGGCCGCGGGAAGAAGTTCTCGCTGTGCTTCCCCCGCAATACCGCGTCTATCTCGACATTTTTCCGGCCCTGCAGCACATTTCCGCGCAAGCGGACGCCACGGTCCGGTATCCCACCTTCGACGCGGCGCTGAGTCTTGCGCCCGAGTTCGACGGCGGCGGGCCGTTCACGGAGCCGCTCCGGGCGCAGGCAAAGGGCAGTCTTGGCGCGCCCCGGGCCGTATCCGGAGACCTCACCATGCGTGTGGACCAAGGGGGCATTTCGGCCGTGTTCTTGGTGGACCCGGCCGCGCCTCCCCGCCTGGACGCGAGGCTCGACGGCGTCAACCTGGCGCGGTTGGCGGCCGTCACGCGTTGGACGCCATTGCCCGAGGCCCTGGCGCGCGTAGTCTCGGGAACCGTGTCGGCCGCCGTGAGCGGCGGCGGTATCGCCATCGAGGCGGACCTTGAAGGCGCGCCCGGACCCTGGGGCACGGAACTCCTGAACCCGATGGCCGCATCGTTGCACGCCGCCTTTCGCTGGGACCCGGCAACAGCCGCGTTCCAAGGCGACAGCCTTGTCGTGAAAGCCGAAGATGCTCTTACGGTCCAAAGCAACGGCTGGCGAATGAAACTCGCGCCGCTCGAGTTCGAGGGTGTCTTGAAAGGAAAGGCCGGTCTGCCTGGGTTGTCGCCCATGGCGTCCGAGCTGGGTGTGGGGGCGGAGATTCGGTACCAGGCGCCCGTATCGCTGCGTAACGATACCCTGCGCCTTTCGCTGGATGCGCAATCCGACTACCTTCAGTACGGGGACTTCTCGTTCTACGAGGCGCCGTTTCACGCGGCGGGCAAGGCGGCCATTGAACTGAAACAGGGCACAGGGAAGCTCAGCGACGTTGTCGTCACCTACGGGGACAGTTCGTCTCTGAACGTGAAAGAGGCGGCCCTTTCGCTCGCCCCGTTCCATGTAGGCGCACCGTATGAATTTGCCTCGAAACTGCGCCTTCTCATGGATGCCGGCCTGCTCGAATCTGTGGAGGGAAACATCGCTGGCCATGGCGAGGCGAGCTGGGGCGAAAACCTCGTTATTACGTCGGAGTACACCCTTGAGGCGCCGCTGCTGGTTACAGGCGGTTCGAGCGTGGCCCTCGGCGGCGTAACGCTCAGAGGCGATCTCCGGGTGGACCAGGCGGTCAGCGCCACCGCGTCTGTCAACGCCGCGAAGTGCGTTCTGGCAGGGGTTCCGCTAACAAACGTCACCGCGCCCATGACCATGAAAGATGGGGTCATCCGCATGGGCTCAGTGGCCGGGGAGGTGTTCGGCGGGGCAGTCAAAGGCGCCGCCTCGGTGGATATGACGGGGGAATCCCCGGTGTTGCAGGCCGATATGCGGCTCCGCAACGTCGACCTTGCGCTGTTCTCACAGAAGATGCTCCCTCTTGACTACGGTCTCCAGGGATTGGTGCAAGGCCATATCGCGGCAAGGCTTACACCCGACAGCCTGGAGGACGCGACCGTCAAGCTGATCTCGTCGGGCGATTTTGCGATGAACAAAGCCCTCTTGCAGAACGTTCTGCTCGAGTATTTGCGCACCATGCCCGGAGGAGAGGCCATGGAACGCATCAGCACGGATGTGTTGGGCGAAAACCAATGGCGGGCCTTCGATAGCGCGTCCCTGGACCTCAAATGGGCGGAAGACAAGATGGCGGGCAAAGCAAACCTTCGCAGCGCCAACCTGAATCTTGAAGTCGACGTGAATATCGACGAGGGCTCGATGCGCCAGCTTCTTGCCCTTCAACAGGAAGCACGTCTGGAGGATATTGAAAACATCCGGTCGGAACCCGTACAACAGAGTAACGAACCAACAGAGAAAAACGAATAGTCCGAACGGACAATCGTCATGTTCCCTGAACACAGGAGTGCGTGTAATGAAACGGATCCTTATCGTGTTGACAGCGGCGGCTGTGATTGTCGTAGTGGGATGCGCCCTCCGGACCGAGCACAAGATCGATGCCCATATCACGGTCGATATTCGTCACATCGAGCAGCAGGCCGACGAAGTCTTGAATTTCATCGAAGGCCAGCCGGAAACGTCGTCCGAAGCGCAGACGGTCAAGAAGCCAGATGAAGAGACCAGCGTCATTGGACCCTTCCTGGATGCGATTAACCCCATTCGGCAGGCGTACGCGGCGACTATGAAAGAGGATTCCCCGCGTATCAAGGAAATCGCCGTGAGTATGAAGGAGCGGTTTCCCAAGGTGGAAGCCCTGAAGAAGCAGGGGCTCGCGGGTGAGAATGACCGTGGTTACGTCGAGCTTCGTCCCAACGAAGCGTTTGAAGCGGACGCCGAGCGCAAGAACGATGCGCAGAAGCTCGTCCACGACGAGAACAACGACCGCAAAGAACTCTACACGGAGATCGTGAAACTCAACGCGGACCAGCCAAACCTCACCCTTACCGTCGTCGAGCGCATCTACGCCAAGAAACGTCTCGAACGCTCAAAGGCCGGCGAAATCTTCCGCCTTCCGCCCGAAGGCAAGGACTTCGAGGAGTTCAAGGCGGTCTTGAGCAAGAAGCAAGTCGAAGGCAAGGTCGCTCCGCAGGAATGGATCAAGGTTACGGGCGCCAAATGAGGTGACGTCCGGGCACAAAGAGCGCTCGGATAGCCGTTCGGGACGGACCGCGCGGTTTTGCGGCGCAAATCCCGAGGGTCACCGATTCAGTCCCTGTTCAGAGTCCGGTCACCCGGCTTTTCCACGCACTTCGTTCTGGCCGGATTTGATTTCCTTGCGGGTTCTGGCGCTGAGGAACGTGATGTCTTCGATGTGGAAGTCCGAGACGGACTCCACGGAGATGTCGCGTTCGAACTCCTGGGCGATCGCGTCGAGAAGGTCCTTGTTTTCGTGGCGGAGGCGGCGCGCGACGTCGGGGTGCACCTGGAGGACGACGGATTTCTCCTTCGAGCGGTAGAACAGGCTTTGCAGTTGCCGCAAGGACGTGAACGTCATGGTGGTGACGGAACGCACGAGGCCGCTTCCCTCGCAATAGGGGCAGGGCTGCGACAATGCCTTGACGAGGTTGTGCTTGACGCGTTTCCGGGTCATCTCGATCATGCCGAGCTCGGAGATCTCGGACAGGGTGGTCTTGGCGCGGTCGCTCTTGAGGCATTCCTGCAATCGTTTGAGCAGCTGGCGGCGGTTGCGCTCGTACTGCATGTCGATGAAGTCGATCACGATGATCCCGCCCAGATCGCGGAGGCGGACTTGCCGGGCGATCTCCTGGGCGGCCTCGAGATTGGTCTGGAGGACGGTTTCCTCGAGGTTCTTGCTGCCGGTGAAGCGTCCGGTATTGACATCGATGGCGACGAGCGCCTCAGTCTGGTCGATGCAGATGTGGCCGCCGCTTTTGAGGTAGACCTTGCGATTGAGGGCCTTGTCGACCTCGGATTCCAGGGCCATTTTCTCGAAGACGGGAGGCCGGCCGCGGTACAGTTTGCACCGCTTCTTGAGCGCGGGCGCGAAATTGTCGAGGAAATTCAGGATGCGGCTGTATTCGACCTCGCTGTCGATGGTCAGGCGGCTCACGTCGTTCGTGAACGAATCGCGGATCATGCGGAGGATGGGCCCCATGTCCTCGTGCAGGAGCGCGGGGCCTTTCATGGACTCCATTTTCGAGCGCACTTTCTTCCATAGCCGTGCGAGGTACTGCACATCGGGCTGGAAGTCGTCCTTGGTTTTGCCTTCGGCGGCGGTGCGCATGATGAGGCCGAGGCCTTCCGGGCGGACGTTGTGCAGGATTCGTTTGAGCCTGTCGCGTTCGCGCTCGCTTTCGATTTTGCGCGACACGCCCAGGTGCTTCACCGTGGGCATCAGCACGCAGTAGCGTCCGGGCAGCGTGATGTAATTCGTGAGACGCATGCCCTTGGTGCCCAGCGTGTCCTTGCTTACCTGGACCATGATGTACTGGTTCTTCTTGAGGATGGTCTCGATGGCCGGGGACTTGCCCCGGTGGGTTTTCTTGCGGGGTTTCGCGGTTCCCTCCTCGAATACGAAGTCGCCGGTTCCCTCGGTGCCGGCGATATCGGATACGTACAGGAAACCGTTCTTTTCGAACCCGATGTCGATAAAGGCGGCCTGAATACCGGGAACGATGGAATCCACGCGGCCCTTGTAGATATTTCCTACGAGGCTGCGGCTTTCATGCCGTTCGACGGTGAGTTCGGCGAGCCGTTTGTCTTCGAGAAGCGCGATTCGGGTTTCGAGCGGGGCTACATTGATAACAAACTCCTTCATTCTGTCTCCGGGTTGTAGGCGGCGTCTGCCGCCTGTCGGGCGCGCGCGGGGGGAACGCCGGAAAACCGCACACCGCTTCGCTCCGTGTCGAGGAGCACGGCCTCTTCCCGCGGTATGCCAAAGACCGACGCGATCACCTCTTCGGGTCTTGGGGTGCCTTCGGCACGCGCCTCAATGTCCATAATCACTTCCTTGGGGCCCACCTCGAGCCTGGCCACGCTGTGGCGCAGGTCCAAGGTGCGTTGCTGCCCCTTCCGGAGCCGAACAATCGGCCATGTGCCGGCCTGGCGAAACCGCTCCGCTTGTTCGGGCGCAAATTCACCCGTTACCCGGTAGCGAAACATGCGTATCGCCGCTTTGATGCTCTTGGCGCCGGGCGGCAACCGCCGCGCCGACATCACCTCGAGCCCGCCGGGCAATTGCGCCGCCAGGCGGCGCATGAACTCCGCGCCGGTGATCGGCTCCGACAATTCAAAATCCATATATTCGCATTGACTCGTGTGCGAGGGGGCCAAGTGTGGTCCCGGCTCGATTCGCAACGCGCCCCGGCTGGTCCGCGCGACCGGCAATCCGGCGCGACCTGCCGCCCCGCGCACGAGGTCAACGAATTCTTTGAACACGATGCCGCGGAGGGCCGGGCCGCGCGCCAATCGGACACGCAACACGCTCATCTAGACTCCTCTCCGCGGGCAGATTCTATTTCTCAGCAAACATCCCTTTCCGGACGTTCACACTCAGCATAGTGCCGACACACATCATTGTGGTCAAGTAAAATGAGCCGCCGTAGCTGAGAAAGGGTAACGGCAGTCCTGTAATTGGCATCAGATGGATTGTAATGGCCACGTTTACAAACACGTGAAAGGCCAGGATGGTCACGCAGCCCGCGGCGAGGAGGTTGCCGGCGGGTTCGGGGCATTCCTCCGACAGAACGAGCCCTCGTATCAAGAACGCGGTAAATAGCGCGATCACCACGGCCGCTCCGACGAATCCCCGTTCCTCGGCCAGGAGCGAGAAGATGAAGTCCGTGCGGTATTCGGGCAGGAACCGGAGGTGGGTCTGCGTTCCGTGCCCAACGCCTTTGCCCCACATCTGGCCGCTGCCGACGGCGATTTTGGTCTGGATGATCTGGTAGCCCTCGCTGTCGGGGGCTTTGGTGGGGTCGATGAAGGTCTTGACCCGGTCGCGCTGATAGGGTTCGAGCCTCATCCATAGCACCGGGACTATCGCGAGCCCCACGAGGATAATGGCGGCGAGGTGCCATTTGCGGCAGCCCGCCACGAACACCATGACGAACGCCACGGGAACATAGGTCAGCGCCGTTCCCATGTCGGATTGGGCGGCGATGAGGATGCTCGGGACAGCCGCGATAAGAAATGCCAGAACCAGGTAGGGGATTCTGCGGATTCGGGGCCCGATCTTGGCAAGGTACCAGGCCAGCATGTAGATGGTGGCGAGCTTGGTGTACTCGGACGGCTGCAGGCCGAACGTGCCGATCCGGAACCAGCTTCGTCCGCCTTTGACCGTCAGACCGATCGTGAGCACGGCCAACAGTGCGGCCAGTGCGCCAATGTACATCAGGGGCGCGAGGGCCGCCAGGAAGCGGTAATCGATGCAGACGATTATCAGCGCGACCAGGGCTCCGATGCCGAGGAACAGCGCCTGGCGCGCGAAATGCGGAGTAGCCTCGGCCCCTTCGTACCCGTAACTGGCGCTGTACATGTTCGACAGTCCGACGTATGCGAGTCCGGCCACCAGGACGACGACCAGCCAGTCGAGGTGGCGCAGATTGCGCCAGTTCACAATGCGGATATGGGAATCCATCAGATTCAGGTCGCGTGCGATCTGGCTCATGGGCCGTCCTCCCCGGCGCTTGCCAGCCGCAAATCCTTGGGCAGATGGGAGTAGAAATACTCGATGACCTGCTTGGTCAGAGGCGCGGCGGCCGAACTGCCGTGGAGGCCGTGCTCGATGAGCACGCAGACCGCGATGGGCGGCTCTTCCCCGGGCACGCCGGCCACGAACCACGCGTGATCGCGCTCGTCATAGGGGATGAGCATTTCGTCGTCATAGTGTTTGAAGCGAACCACCTGCGCGGTGCCGGTCTTCCCGAGTACCACCATGCCGGGGATGCGCGCCTCGATCCCCGTGCCTGCGCTGGGCCGCTGGGTTTTCTCGACGCATTTGCGGAGGCCCTGTGTGACAATCTCCAACGTCTTCCCGCTGATGGGCAGGGGGGTGAGGTCCGGTCCGAGCGATTTGTTCAGATAGGGTCTGACGCGGTTTCCGCCGTTGACTACGGCCGCCATCATAACGGCGGCCTGCAACGGGGTTATTGTAACCTGGCCCTGGCCGATCGCGGCGTTGACCGTTTCGCCGGGGTACCACTTCTGCTCCCAGGGGTCGGCGGCGCCGGCATTCTGTTCCCGTTTCCACTCGGTAGACGGGATGAGGCCCTTTTCCTCCGAACCGGGCGGCACATCGAGGCCCGTGACGATGCCGAGCCCGAGCATCTCCGCCCATTTGTTGATGTTGTCGATGCCGAGTTTGAGGCCAACATTGTAGAAGTATTCGTCGCACGAGTATGCGAGGGCGTCGACGATGTCCGAGTGTCCGTGCCCGCCATACTTGTAGCGCCAGCATTTCCACGCGCGGCTGACGCCCGGCAGACGGAAATAGCCGTCGCATCCGAACCGGCTGTGCTCGGTGATAACCCCTTCTTCGAGGCCGCCGATGGCCATGGCCACCTTGAAGATGGAGCCGGGGGCGTAGTGCTCCTGGAAGGCGCGGTTTCGCATGGGGCTGGGCCGTGCTTCGAGGAGCGCCGTACGTTCACGCCCGTAACCGGTGCGCACGAATACGCCGGGGTCGTACCGCGGCGTGCTGGCGATGGCAAGCACCTCGCCGGTATCCGCGGCCAGTACGACGATGGCGCCGCGCTCCGTCCCGAGCAATTCCTCGCATTTTGCCTGAAGGCTGATATCGATCGTGAGAGTCAGGGGTTTGCCGGGCACGGGGTCGCGGCTGAACTCGAACTCCTGATGGAGGCGGCGTCCGAGACTGTCGGTCTGGACGATGGGTCTGCCGTACTCGTCGGTGCGCAACTGCGGTTCGCTTTGGTTGTAGACCACCACGCAGAGCTGTCCATCGCGCCCACGGAGAATGGGGTCATACATCTGCTCGACGCCCATGCGTCCGATCAGGTCGCCCATCCTGAAGGCGGGTCCGCGGGCATTGAGTTCTTCCTGACTGATTTCGCCGACGTAGCCGAGGACCTGCCCCGCCACCTCCCCATAATGGTAGCGGCGCAAGGGCCGTACCGTCGTATACACGCCGGGCAACTGAAACGAGTATTCCTCGACGCGCGCCAGTTCGGTTTTCGAGACGTTCTGTTTGACGGGGAGCTGGGTGAACGGTTTCTTTTGATACTTGGAGATGTTGTCGATGAGGGCATTCGCGTCGATGGCCAGCAGTTGTGCGAGCCGCCGGGCGACGCGCTCCCGCTCGGATTCCCTGCAATCGGCGGGGACGAACATGATGTCGCAGGCGGGCTGGGTGTCGGCGAGCACCACGTCTTCGCTACGGCCATAGATGATGCCCCGGGGGGCTTCGAGCCGCTCGAAGTGGAGGCGGTTCTCGTTCGAGGCTTCCGCGTATTCGTTGCCGTGGATGATCTGCAGGTCCCACAAACGCAGGGCAAGCAGGGAATAGAGCACGACGATGCCGGCCATAATGACCCGAAGACGCTGCGGGGCGCCCTCAAAGCGTTTTGGTTTCTCGCGTTCAAGAAGCATTCTATACCCCCTGTGTCTGTGGCGAGAGCAGCCGCTGGAAGAGCCGGTCCATCAGAAAGAACACGAGCGGGGTCAATAGCGCCGTGTAAAGCGTGGCGGGCACTACGGTGCTCTTGAACGACGCAAACACCATCCAGTGCGCCTCCTGGACCGACTCGATCACGAAATACAGAATGCCCTCCAGGAGTCCGGCGAGGCATACGAGGCCCGCCTTGACCGCTGGATGCTGGGTAATCAGCCGTGCCGCAATGCGGCCCGTGAGAAACCCCACGACGACGTAACAGAGGATGTAATGGCCGATGACGCTGTCGCTGACCACGTCTTGAAACAGTCCCCCGAGCACACCGGTGAACATGGCCCGTTCTTCGCCTTCGGTTATGGCGAAATAGATGACCAGCAGCAGCACGAGATTGGGGGAAACGCCTTTGACCTTGATAGCGTCTTCCTCGATCCACGTGGTTTGAATCAACGCGGTGGCGATGATCAAGACTGCCCATATGATGTTTTTTCGCATGATCTTAAGGTGCGTACCGTTCCTGCGGCGAGCGCTCATCCGGCATGAGGTGCGCGCGCGATACGGCGCCCTGTGGCCGCGTGCCGCCGCGTATTTCGCCGGCCGGAATGAGCGCCTGGGAGATTACGAAGACTTCATCGAGGCTCTGCAGGTCGGCGTCGGGTTGTACGCGGGCCTTCTTCTGCAGGGTCTTTCCGGCCTCCACGCTCAATACGGTGCCGATGGGACGCCCGGCGGGGTAGACGCCCGTGCCCATGGTTACGACGTGGTCGCCCGAGCCGATCTGGTCCTTCATGTCGATGTATTCCATTTCGCACACGGCGTTGCTGCCGACTTGGCCGGTTCCCCGGATGATGCCGCGCACGCGGTTGCGTTCGACGATGGCGCCGATCTTGCAATCGGGGTTGTGCAGGGTAAGCACAGTGGCGTTGAACGGGCTCACTTCCGAGACCAGTCCCACAACGCCGCCTCCGGGCGCGAGCACGCACATGGCGGGCTCGATGCCGTTGGTGCTGCCTTGGTCAATCGTGAAGGCTGCGAGGGAGCGCGAGATGATTTCGGCGGGGAGCAGGGTGGCGGTCTTTTCGCCGCGCTGGAAATCGAGCATGCGCCGGAGCCGTTCCCGCTCGGCTCTGAGTTCGTCGTGATCCGCCAGCCGCTGCGTCATTTCCGCGCATTCCGTGCGCAGGCGGTTTGCCAAGGCGTAGTTCTGATGGTAGTTGAGCACGAACCCGCTGGCGTAATTGTACGAGTCCTCGGCGAAATCCAGGGCGAGCCAGAAGGGATGGGAAGCCACGGACACGCCGGTGCGGATGACGCGGCTGACGTCGGAGCCGCTCTTGCCCGCCGCCAGTGACGCGAGAGACAGCACCACAAGCACGGCGAGAATAATGGTAGCGCGATGTTCGCCTATGCGTCGCTTCAAGCTCACGCGTCGTCACCCAAAGGGTCTTTTGCGGAAGCCCGGCCAGCGGCGTTATGAGCGGCCAAGCCGATGGCTCAGACCTCCTCATCCTGGAAATTCTTCAAGCCTTCGAGATACTTGCCCGTTCCCAGAACGACGGCCGTAAGAGGGTCTTCCGCGACCGTTACATGCAGGCCCGTTTCCTTGGAGAGCAACTGATCCAACCCGCGCAGAAGCGCGCCGCCGCCAGCCAGCACCACGCCGCGGTCCACGATGTCGGCGGACAATTCGGGCGGCGTACGCTCGAGGGTAACGCGCACGGCGTCGACGATGGCGCCGACGGGCTCGCGCAACGCGTCGCGGATTTCTTCCGAGGTGATGGTCAGTATCTTGGGCAATCCCATGACCTGGTCGCGGCCCTTCACCTGCATTTCCAATTCGTTCTTGAGGGGAAATGCCGAGCCGATGGTGATTTTGATCTCTTCGGCGGTGCGTTCGCCGACCATCATGTTGTACGTGCGTTTGAGATGCTGGATGATGGCCTGGTCCATCTCGTCGCCGGCCACGCGGACCGATTTGCAGAACACGATGCCGCCAAGAGCGATCACGGCAACTTCGGTAGTGCCGCCGCCGATATCGACAATCATGCAGCCCTGGGGTTCCTGGACGGGAAGGCCCGCCCCAATGGCCGCGGCCATCGGTTCTTCGATGGTGAACACTTTCTTCGCGCCGGCTTGGGCAGCGCTCTCGGTCACGGCGCGCTTCTCGACGGCAGTGATGCCCGAGGGGACGCACACCGCCACGCGGGGCCAAGCCAGTCTGCGGCGATTGTGGACTTTCTGGATGAAATACCGCAGCATGGCCTCGGTAATCTCGAAATCGGCGATGACGCCGTCTTTCATAGGCCGAATAGCGACGATGTTGCCCGGCGTACGGCCGATCATGTTCTTGCCTTCGTTACCGACGGCGCGGACGCGTCCCGTATCTTTGTTCACCGCCACTACCGATGGTTCGCTCAAGACAATGCCCTGGCCTTTGACGTAGACCAATGTATTGGCAGTACCGAGATCGATGCCCATGTCGTGGGAAAACAATCCGGGAAGGAAGTTCAAGAATCGAAACACAATCTCACCTTTTTCCTATCGCTGGGATTCGCCCGCAAGGGCCGTCATAAGCCCTCTTATTATAAGGTTTTGAGCGGGATACAGTCACCCCGGGCGAATTATAGCAGAACGGCCTGCCAAGTCAAACAGAATTCCTGGGCGCCGCCTGCGTCCCCGGCCGCGCGTTGCCTATCGCGTTGCCGTTCCTGTTTCGCCATGGTGTCTCGCGCGGAGGCGGCAGCCCTCTTGCCGAAGGATGTGCGCGGCGGGCCCGCGGGTCTGTACGGCGCTTCGTGATCATTTATGGCCGGCCGGTCCGGCGGGTTCCAGAAAAACGCCTTGGGAAACCGCGAAGCCGGACATCGATCGTAAGGGTGAATAGCTTCAAGCCCCCTGCGCCGCTATTCGCCGCCTGCGTCCGGCCCGTACCACCGCGTGATGGCATCCATGATCTCGGACTCTCGCGCAACGAGGGGTTGCACGCGCCTGCCGGTGGCGTGTTGGGTGTCTTCAATAGCGATGAGGTCGAGGGGATTGGCCATGGCGAGCGCGATGGTGTCGGTGGTCGCGCGCAGTGGGATGCAGGCGTGCCGCGCGGCAAGACGGCCGGTGACGAGGCCGACGGCGCCAGGGTCGAAGGAGGCGTCTTTGAGACGTATATAGGGGAGGCGGAGTTGCCTTGCCAGTACTTGTGGGACAACCTCCTCTCCGGTAAAGCCTCTCTCGACGAGTATCGAGCCCAGTTTCCGCTGTGGGTCCCGTCGCTGGACCTCCAGGGCCGTCTCCAATTGCTCGTGCGAAAGGAGACCTGCGTCAACCAGAATTTCACCCATTCGCCGTGGCGCGCCCTGTTCGTCAAACGGGTGGATCTTGACCTTGCGGGTGCGTTCTTCGGCTGGAGACGCAACAGGGCCCGGCGGGCTTTCTTCCTGAGCGGGGAGAGCCTGCGGCGGCTCGCCTTCACGCGGCGCGGCGCCTTTTATCGAGGCCACCTCGTTTTCAAGCGCGTCCACGCGCGTCACAATATCGCGCATGGCGCCGGCGCATTCCTCGAGCAGCCGCTGCAACCCCGAGAATTGTTCCGCCAGAGCTGCCCGGAGCGATTCGGTCCCGCCTTCGGCGGTGACCTGGATGCGATGGCGCGTCTCGGTCAGCTGTTCGCCCAGGCGGCGCTGAGCGGCATCGACCTCAGATGTCCATGACTGGACAAGCGATTCGAGCCGTTCGAGGATATCTCTCGTCTGTTCTTCCATAGACGGATGCCGTGAATCCCGAAGCAGAAACGGGTCTTTGATTTCCCAGCAGATGGGCGCGCCCGGCCGACGACCTTCTGCTTCGTTTACAATGTAATTGTAAAGCCGACAGCCCGCGCGGTCAACCCGGCTCGTTCAACTAACGGCGGTTGTCAAGAACGCTCCGTACCGCAGGCCGGGCTGAAAAACGCGCCGCGGGGCGGGGATTGAACGGTCACGCGGCGCGGTGACGAAACCATGCCGCAGCCGGAAGAGTTGCGATGTTCATGCGTGAGCCGGGGGTCTGCGGCGCGCTGGCGCGGTCTGTTTTGCGCACCAAAAACAAAGTGAAGTATAGTACGCAGGTTTGTTCATCACACAGCGTTCGCATTTGCGCCGAAAGGAGCGGTTTACCATGAGTATCGGTTTGTTCTATGGGAGCACGAACGGGAATACGAAGCGCATCGCGGAGATGATCCAGGAGCAGTATCCGGGCGATGTCGAGCTGCACAAGGTGCACGAAGACTTCGACCCCGAAACGTTTGATCAATACGACGCCATCATTCTCGGCTCGCCCACCTACGGCCAGGGTTCGTTGCAGGAGGATTGGGCGGATTTCATCTGGGAGATGGACGACGTGGACCTCTCGGGCAAGAAAGTGGCCCTTTTCGGTTTGGGCGATCAGGGCGAGTATCCGAACAGTTTTGTGGATGCGCTGTTGGAACTCTACGATAAAGTGCACGAGCTTGGCGGCGAGGTGGTGGGCTCCTGGCCGACCGAAGGCTATGACTTCAAGCAATCCAAGGCGGTTGTCAACGGCGCATTCGTGGGGCTTGTTCTTGATGTCGACCGTCAAGCGGAACTGACGAAGGACCGTCTGACGCGGTGGATCAGCCAGATCAGCCAGGAACTCCAATAGCAGGCGGAACACCGGGATCGTGGCGCCGGGCGGCGCCATATGCTGAAGGGAGACAAGTAGAGACATGGCGGTTCTCATACTGATGGCGCAGATTGTGGCGCTGGGCGCACCGGAGGGGTTGCCGTTTGATCACACGCAGAACGTGGTCTACGGCGAGGCCCACGGGGTCGGGCTCCTGATGGATGTATTCGTGCCGCGCGGAGAAAAGAACGGGGCGGCCGTCATTGATGTGGTCAGCGGGGCGTGGTACTCCGACAGGGAGAAGCTCGTGGAGCACTGGGCCGCGGGCATGTACGAACTCCATTGCGCGAAAGGGTTCACGGTGTTCGCGGTGCGGCCGGGCTCGGTGTCCCATTTCACCGGCGAGGAGATGATCGGGCACATCCGAACCGCTCTTGACTATGTGCGCGAGCATGCGGACGAATACGGCGTTGATCCGAGCCGCATCGGGCTGGTGGGCGCATCGGCGGGAGGCCATCTGGCGGCGCTCGCCGCGGTGACCGCGACGCCCAAGACGCAGGTGCAGGCGGTAGCGGTGTTCTTTCCTCCCACTGACTTTCTGGATTGGGAAGGGAACGGGGATATGCCGGACTTCGAAGAGATCAGCCCGCTGTTCTTTGAGGATGGCGTGGAAGGGCATTCTGAAGATGAGGTCAAGGCCAAAGCAAGAGCGCTCTCGCCCGCGCGGCAGGTAGGCACGAACGTGCCGCAGTTTCTGCTCATTCATGGCGACGCGGACACGACGGTGCCGCTATTTCAATCGCAGACGATGATCGCCGCGCTCGAACGGGCAGGCGGCAAACCCGAACTCATCGTCAAACCCGGTGGTGAGCACCCGTGGCCCACTATCCGCGAGGAAGTGGCGGTCATGGCGGAATGGATGGCCCGGCAGCTCGGCGCGGCGGCCGCCGGCAGATGAGCCGGGCCCGCGGCGCGTTTGCCGGGGCAGGCCTCCAGCCGGCCCCTCACGCCCCTTTGGCAGCGTATTCGCGGCTCTCGAGCGCCGTCCCGTCGGCCAGAGCCATGTGCATGCGCATGGTGGCACGGTCGGCCTCGACCCGGATCAGGGTAGCGTTCGCGGGATCGTTTGCGCCGCCGATGGCGATGGGATAATCGCGCCCGGCCTCGGGTCCGTTATACGCGAACGTATGCGTGTGCCCCGAAATGGCCAGGTCGATTCCCGCTCCGTTGAGTGCCGCGACAATAGGGGCGCGGTAATCGTTTCCGCCCCCTGAAGCAGCGAGCGGGATATGGCTGAGAACGATCCGGAACGCAGCCTGCCGGAACGCGGCGCTTTTCACCTGTTCCGCCACCCATTCCGCTTCCTTCTCGAGATAGGGCTTGAAATTCACGAGGCCGAAATATTCGCCGCTCTCGTCCTTCTTGTCCTCTCCGCTGTCCAGCACGAGAACATGCACGGGTCCCCGCGTGAACGCGTAGTAGTAGCCGCCGGCCGGCGTGTCAACGTAGTCGAGGAGGTGGCGCGCATGCTGGCCGCGCGCCTCGTGGTTGCCGCGCACGAACACGAACGGCCGCGCGCCTTCAAGCGGCTTCGAGCACGGCTCGATAAACAGGCTCGTAACCTGCCCGTGCTCCTGGATGTGATCGAGGAGATCGCCGTTGGCCACCAGGAAATCAAAGGGTTTCTGCGCGGCAAGGGCGTGAAGGCGGGCCCAGGTTTCGGCGTTCCCGTGCACATCGTTGCACACCACGAATTCCACGCGGCTCGCATCGGCCGGAGGGGGCGTAAACTGCCGCACGGCATCTTGCACCTGGCCGCCGAAATCCACCTGATACGGTTCGAACCGGGCGATCTCGCGGGAGGCCACGCGGTAGTAATACGGCTGCCCGGGGGTCAAGCCGGTGAGTTGTATGCGGTGGATGAGGTCGCAGGCGTCCACGAGTCCATGGCGGCTGTTTTGAATCCGGTTTCCGAGTTCGGGCGTGGGCCCGTAATCGACCCAGCTCAGGCAGGGTTTGTCCGTGATCCACATGATGGTAGCCGCGTCCGGCGAGACGTTCTGCAGATAGGGCCCGGCGGCGATGCGCGGGCCTTGCGCCGCTGCTTCGGATGGTTCCTGGGCGGGCACGGGGCGCGCGAATACGGCGGCGGCGGTCAATCCCGCGGTCTTGAGAAACGTACGGCGGCTGGCAAATTCACGTGTCATGTCTTTCCTTTCCGTGATTCATACAAGGCTGCTGGATCCTGGCGGTAATATTCGCGAAACACGTCGTACATGTCCGGGTAAGACCTTTTGAGGCCGTCCGGACATTCGAAGAAGTATTCGGTGACCACGGCGAAGAATTCGGCGGGGTTGGTGGCGCCGTAGGGGTCGAGCAATCCCGGGCGTCCGCGGTCCACGTCGCTGCACAGTTTCTTGTAGGCCGCGCTGAGCACTTGCCCCCATCGCACACGCAGCGCGGGCGGCACATCGGGCGGGAATCCCTCGGCGTCGCCGTCTTGCAGGTCCAATTGATGAGCAAACTCGTGGAGGATGACGTTCTGGCCGTCATGCGGGTGGCGGAATCCCTCGTGCACGGAGTCCCACGCGAGCACGACGACGCCGCGCTGCCACGCTTCGCCCTCGCGCTCTTCTTCTCCGTGAATCGCGAACGTCTCGAGCCTCTGGACCACGGTCTTGACCACAAAGGCGCTGGGATACACGAGGACAGTCACGAGCGACGGGAAATAGTCCGTGTCGCGATGCAGAAGCAGCACGCAAGCCTGGCCCGCCACCGTGACCCGGATCTCGTCGGTCATGGGGATGCCCCGGCATCCCTCGAAATGTTTTTCACCGAGGAACACCTTGATGTGCTGTTGCAGCTCGTGCTGGTCATCCCACGGCAGGCAGCGGTAGTAGGGGACGTTCTTCTGGAGGAGCGTCACCCACGCGTCGGGAAACGGTCCAGCGCGGAGGTTTCGCCGCCGGCGGTTCTTGAATAAGGCAAACATTCTTCCCTCATGGTTGCGGTCTGCCATTGGACGCCGCATACTACCATGGAACAGACCGTTGGGCGAAGGGCAAGCAAGAATCCGGGGACCGGAAAGCGCGTGAGAGAATCCGGGGGAAGAGAGGGCATGCCAAAGACGGGACTATTCCGAGGTTTCGCGCAGCGGAACCGCGTAGTCCGTCCCTTCGGAAAGGCTTGCTGCTTTTGTTGCCCCCATGTGACGAGATAAGGAAAGACGGAGCACAATGCGAAATCTCATTGACCGCGAAGGAATACGGCAAATCCAGGAGGACATGGCGTTCATGTGCTCGACCGTCGGCACGCGTCTGGCGGGCTCGACCGAGGAGGAGCGGGTAGCCGATTACATGGCTGGCCGTCTTCGAGCGCTGGGCCTTGGGAACGTCGAGAAACTGCCGTTTTCCTGCAAACGGTGGCTGCCCGGCGCGGCGTCGGTGCGGGTCGCGCCCGACGGCCCGGTTCTGGACGCCCAGCAGGTCACGCATTCACCTGCCACGCCGCCCGAGGGCATCGAGGGAGCGCTGCTCTTCCTCGAGCCGGTGGATTGGGAAAATGGGCTGCGTTGCGGCGAACTGGACGGCAAGATCGGCCTTTTCCTGGGAGGATACGGCGAATCCGAACGCGTTTTCGCCGAGCTGCACCAGTCGGGGCTCGCCGCGCTGCTCTTCGTCGACACGCGCATGCAGACCGCCTGGCCCATCGCGAACGGTGTCGGCGAACGGTTCATGAAACATATTACGAAGCCTATGGCCTACCTCTCGCTGATGGATGCCTACGGTTTGGCGAGGGAGCGCGCTGCGCGGGTCCGGCTCACCTGCTCGGGCGTCATGAAGGATGCCACTTCGTGGAACGCCGCCGGCGAACTGCCCGGCGACGATCCCGGCGGGCGGGTAATTGTCGTAAGCGGTCATCTCGATTCCGTATCGATCGGGCAGGGGGCGGACGATAACGCCAGCGGCATCGCGGCGACGCTTGAGTGCGCGCGCCGGCTTCGCGGCGTCAAGCGAAAACACACGCTGCGATTCATAGGGTTCGGCGCGGAGGAACAGCTCTCGGTGGGTTCGAACCGCTACGTCAACGAACAGGCGGCCGACCTCGACCGCATCGCATGGGTATGCAATTTCGACAGTATCGGCGCGCACTTTGGCCTGTCCGAAGTCATGTGCACCGGCACGCCCGAGATGGAGGCGTACGTCCGGGGGATTGCCGATGCGCGGATGCAGTACGGGACCGCCTACGCGGATGTGTGCCCGTACCAGGACCAGTTCTGGTTCGCGGCGCGGGGCATCCCCGGTGTCTGGTTCAGCCGCAACACGCATCTGCCCGGCCATTGGTACCACCATTCCGAATACAACAATCTCGACGCGGTATCCTGCGAAGAGATCGCATGGACGTCCGAGACCGCCTGCGTCATGCTCGAAGAACTCGCGGGATCCAGCGCATGGCCGTTCCCGCGCGCCATCGCTTCGGACATGCGGGAAAAGGCGGATGGCTACCTGCGCGAACTGTTCTGACGTGCTGCGCGCCGCAGCCGGCGCTTTCGTTGAGAGGGCGATTCAATGACAAGACCACGAACCGGGGACCGTCGCGAGTTCCTGAACCTGGCTTATACCCTGGAGGCCCTCTTTCGTGTCCACGAAATCCAGGCCGCCGGAAAGGAGCAATCATGCCTCGAATGTGGCTTCGAACTCAGCGAGGATTCGTTCTGTCGCTGGCAATCGCGTTTGCCTCCCTGTTTACGTGTGTGACGCAGACCAGCGCCGAGGATTTATCGGTATTGCCCGATGAACTCGATGGTGTTCCCCGGGCGGGCATGATGCATGCGCATCTCATGGCGAGAGCGAACGCCGCGCTCGACGCGAAACTGGCCGGGTACGAAAAGCTAGAGACCCCGGAACAGATCGCCGAATACCAGCAGCGAATGCGGGCGTTTTTCGTGGAGCAGCTCGGCGGGTTTCCCGGCCGCACCCCGCTCAACGCCAGTGTTGTCGAAACGCAGCAGCGCGACGGATACCGCGTCGAAAAGATTATCCTCGAGAGCCAGCCCGGCCTCTATGTCACGGCCCTGCTCTACGTGCCCGAGGCGGAACCGCCGTACCCTGCCGTTCTGGTGCCTTGCGGACATAGCGCCGCCGGCAAGGCGCGGGACCTCTACCAAAGCGCGCCTATTCTGATTGCCAGGAACGGAATGGCGGCCATGTGCTACGACCCCATCGAGCAGGGCGAGCGGGTGCAGTTGTTCAATGCGGACGGCACGCCCTACGCCACGGGCGTGCTGGGTCATCAACTCATGGGAGTCGGATGCATTCTGCTGGGACGCAACGTGGCGACATTCCGCATCTGGGATGGCATGCGCTGCATTGACTATCTCGAGAGCCGTGATGACATCGATCCCCGGCGGATCGGTTGCACCGGCATCTCGGGAGGCGGAACCCTGACCAGTTACATCATGGCCCTCGACGACCGGGTCGCCGCCGCCGCGCCCGGCTGTTACATCACCAGCCTGCGCAGGCATCTGGAGACTACCGGTCCGCAGGACGCGGAACAGAACATCCACGCCCAGATCGCGTTCGGCATGGGCCACGAAGACTACGTCATGATGCGCGCGCCCAAACCCACGCTTATCATGACAGCGACGGATGACTATTTCGATATACAAGGCGCCTGGGACAGTTTCCGCATGGCCAAGCGCCTCTACGAGAAGCTCGGGTACGCCGAGCGCGTGGACCTGTTCGAGACGGAGGGCGAACACGGGTTTCCGCAGCCGATGCGCGTAGCCGCATGCCGCTGGATGCGGCGCTGGCTTCTCCACGTCGACGACGCCATCACGGAGGAGCCGTTCCCCATTGCCGCGGAGCAGGAAACGTGGTGCGCGCCCGAAGGCCGGGTCATGGCGCTTCCTGGAGCGCGCAGCACGTACGACATCAACATCGCGTACGAAGAAGAGCTTGCGAAGGCGCGAGCAAATCTATGGGCACAATCCGACAAGACGCAGGCCCTGCAAAACGTGCGCGCCGTCACCGGTATTCGCGCTCTTGAAGAACTGCCCGCGCCCCAATGGGAAAAGACCGGTTCGCTCGAACGCAACGGCTATCGTATCGACAAGCTGATCCTCCGCCCTGACGCGGGCATCTGGCTGCCCGCCCTGGCGTTCGTGCCGCCGAATCACGATGCGAACGCTTACCTTTATCTTCATGCGGAGGGCAAACAGGCGGACGCGGCGGCGGGCGGTCCGCTCGAACAACTCGCTATGCAAGGCCACATTGTCCTGGCTGCGGATCTTCGCGGCCTGGGCGAAACGCTCCCCTCGGGGGAAGCCGCTTACAATGGCCACCTGGGGGCCGATTGGCAGGACATGTATCTCGCTTACGGGCTGGGAACTTCATACTTGGCAATGCGCGCCGAGGACATCCTGATCTGTGCCCGCTTTCTGCAACAGTATCTTGAGACCGGCTCGCCGAATGCGGTGCATCTGGTCAGCGTCGGCCGCGCCGGTCCCTCCGCGCTGCACGCCGCGGCCCTCGAGCCGCAGCTGTTTGCATCGCTTCTCCTGCGCCGGAGCCTTGCTTCCTGGTCGAGCGTGGTTCGCACGCCACGGGCGAAGCGCCAACTCGATAACGCTGTGCACGGGGCGCTGAAATTTTACGATCTGCCCGATCTTCTGGCCTCTCTGCCGCCGGATAGAATCACCGTGGCCGAACCCTT
>DAOLNV010000050.1:0-18634 GCA_035416745.1 Candidatus Hydrogenedentota bacterium
AGCGGGCGGGACCATACCATATGGGCTGAGCGTCTGTCAAGGTGCGGACGCGGGCCGGAACACTCTGGCAGCTGCAGGGTCAGTGCCGGGGCAGTTTCTGGAACTGTGCAGGGCAGGCTGGGTTGTACGCGCAAAACATGGATTTATTAGAATTCGTTTGGCGCGAAGAATGTATACTCTCTGTTGATCGTCTGAGGCGCGAACCGCCATTTAACGAAGAGTGGAAGAATCACTTACCGGGGGCTTGCCATGAAACAGAACCTGCGCTTCTCGTTGATATTGGTGTTAGTCCTGGCGGCTGTGGCCGCCGTGTGGTGGCTGCTGTCACGGCAGGGCGCCGAGGCGCCTTCGGGGCCGGAGGTCACGCGCGGCGAGACCGAAGAACAATCGCGAGCGCCGCTTCCCCCGGCGCCGCGTGTTAAACCTGACGAGACTCCGCAGCGGCTCGACCGGAGCGCGGTAGGCACACGGGTCTCGGTGGATGCGCCAACGGCTGTGCGCCGGACCAGCGGCGGAGGCATCCTTACGGGGCTCGTGCTCGACGAGGCCTTGAAGCCGGCCCCGGGGGTTAAGGTTGTTATGAGCCGAACGGCCTCCGAGCAGGGCGATGCGGTTATTGAAGAGCCTTCTACGGCGGCGACCGGCGCGGATGGTACCTTTGCCGCGGAGGGATTGGCCTATGGCGTATACAGCCTGCTTGCCACAAGCGGGAACACGGCCGCGGCGCAGTCCGCGCAGGTGCGCTCCTATTTCCCGGACATGGCTTTGATGCTCAGGTTGCGCCCAGCATATAACCTTGGGGGACGCGTGGTGGACCCGCAGGGGGCACCGACTGCCGAGGCGCATGTTACCGTGATGTACGTGCCGACGGAAAGCATGATGGGCCGGTGGGGAATCTCTGGCTCGCCGCAGGACAGAGCTCAGGCATTGCCCCTGGAATCCGTAACCGACGCCCAAGGGGCCTTTGCGTTCGAATCGGTGCCTGCAAAAGAAGTGTTCGTGGCGGTGAAAGCCGAGGGGTACGCTCCGCATATCAGCGAATTGATTAAACTTCCCGTTACGGGCGCGGTTATCACGCTTGCTGCCGGCGGCAGCGTGGCGGGCCGGGTCCTCCAGACAGATACCGGCGAACCCCTGAGCGGGTTTGCGCTGCGGGTTTCGGGGCCGACTTCGTTGGATAAGCATGAAACCACGACTAATGAGTCGGGGGAATTCGTATGTGCATCTCTTCGGCCGGGCGAATACGCGCTCATGCCTGCCGACGATACCTGGGCGAATGCCGAAAGTGCGCCTCGGATCAAGCTGGCCTCGGGCGAAGCAAGACAGGGCATCGACCTGCGGGTGGCGCAGAGCGGGACGATCAGGGGACGCGTCTACAACGAACAGACGGGCAACGGGATACCGGGAGCAGCGGTGATTCTGCGCAAGAACCTCATGGGTTACGGCAATTCCGTGAGCACCGACAATAACGGCGCTTACGAGATGCGTGGGGTCCCTCCGGGAGAACACGCCTTGGCGGTTCAGATGAACGACCGGCTGGCGAGTAATCCCTATGGTGACCAGGAGGCTGCAGTGCTTAGTGTCAAGGCCGGTGCGGTCCTCGAGGGGGTCGACCTTGCCGTGTACATGGGCACGACTGTCAGTGGGCGCGTGGAGTATGCAGACGGCTCGCCTGGGGGATCTGCCACGGTTTTTGTCATTCCAGTCGCGGGGTATGGCCGGGCACGAGTTATGGCCGACACGAATGGCTCGTTTGTTTTTTCGGGGCCCGCCAATGGCGAACAACTGCGGCTGCAGGCATTCAAGGGCACTCAGGCTTCCGCGCCCACGGAAGCGCTGCAGGTGCCCGCGACGGGCACGCTGGAGGACATTGTGCTGACCCTGCAGGAAGGCGGCGTCATCGCGGGCGTAGTGACGAACCGTTCCGGGGCCCCTTTGCCGGCGATGAACGTCCTGGTCGGGGGGACGGCGAACCAACTGCAACCCAATTTCGCGTCTGCCGATGATACCGGGAGTTTTCTGGTCGCGGGGCTGCCTCCGGGCTCGTATACAGTCACGGCGATGACTCAAGGCGAACAGGGCAGCGGAGACGCCACGACTACGATCGATTTGGCTGCGGGACAGCGGGTCAGCGATGTGGTTCTGATCTGGGAAAAGGAAGCCCCTGCTGTGGGCCCCAAAGGGAACCTTACTATCTCGGGCCGGGTGCTGGATTCCGCGGGCAAACCCCTGTCGGACGCGATTGTATACGGTACGCTGAATGAAAGGAACATGCCCTACACCTCGAAAAGCCTGGTTGACGGCTCGTTCACGTTGAGCGGGCTCGCGGCAGGGGCCTACAAGCTCAGCGCGATTGCGGGGGGGAATCGCACCACGGAACCCGTGGATGCCCAGGCGGGGGCGTCGGGAATCCGGCTGACTGTAGCCACACAGGGCAAGGTCTCCGGGAGAGTGCTCGACGCGGCCACGGGCAAACCGGTGACGCGTTTTGGCGTGGCCTTTGTCACTCCGGGTTATTTGGAGAAACCCTCAGCTCAATACGTTTATTGGCAGCGGTACACCAGCCCCGAAGGCGAGTTCTCCGCGGCAATGCGCGAGCAGCGCCAGCGGCAGAGCGGGAATCTCGCGTTGGCGGTCCGTGCGGACGGCTACTCCCCGGTCGAACAGGTGCTGGGGGCTCTGTCGCAAGGCCAGAATGTGGAGGGCCTGCTGATTCGTATGAAGCCCGGCGCGCGGGTGGAAGGCGTGGTACAGACATCGTCGGGCCAGACGGTTGCCGGGGCGTCCATCTACCTCGAGCGGTACGATCCGTACAGGTCTCCTGAGACGCGGACCAATTCCGAGGGGCAGTTCGTATTGACCAATCTTCCGTTATCGGCCATCAAACTCGTGGCCGGGCATCCCGCGTACAGTAATGGCGAAGCCTCGGTGACCCCGCGCGCGGGGACCACTTCCCACGTGACCATCGAACTTCCAGCGGGCGGCTCGGTCGAGGGAATAGTCAGAATGGGCAACCAGCCCCGGGCTGGGACCAGCGTGTATCTGTACATGTTCGAGGGCGGGAATCAGCAGTCTTCCACGGTGACCGATGCGTCAGGCCACTACGTGTTCAGCAACGTCACCAGCGGCCGCGGCCAAGTCTCCACATACGTCCAGTCCAGCCGTGGAAACCTCAATCAGAGCCGCCAGGTCATCGTCGAAACCGGGCGCACCACGACAGCCGACTTCGATCTTCCGGCCGAAACGGGCGGGCTCGAGGGGGTGGTCACGATTGGAGGACAGCCCGTGACCAACGCGCATGTCAGCGCGTACCTGTCGTCGGAAGAAGGCTCGACATCGAGCTATGCGCAGACGAACAGCGACGGCTCATACGTCATCAACAGCGTACCGGCCGGCGAAGTCCGTGTCTCGGTCTACATACGCGACAGCAGCGGGGGAGGGGGCCGCCAGCACTCTGAGACCGCGCAGATCGTTGCAGGCAGTGTCACGCGACTGGACTTCGATCTGCCCCTGCCGACGTTTGTCTCGGGCTACTTGTCCGGCCTTAAAGAGGGCGAAATGGGTTACATCGGGTTGCTGCCGGGAGAAATCAAGCTCGGCCCGCTTACGAAAGAGAAGGTCCAGGAGTACTTGGGCATGCTGGCCGGCCAAGCCGAGATGAATCCTGACGGCACCTTCCGCATGGAGAATGTCGAACCGGGAACGTACACGGTCGTGGGTGTGGCCGCGGACCCCAATGCCGCTACGCCTGAAGACGCGATCATGAACGCGCGCATCGTCACCGAGGTCATCGAGGTGAACGAAGGCGAGGAGATCACAGTCCAATTGTCGATCGACTGACCACGGTGGGGTCAGGATGGCACGTCACCCCAGACGGAACAAGCACCGGTGGAAGGGGCTATGCCAATAGAGCCGCAAGCACTGTTCGGAAGGGCAGCCGTGTTGTGTGAGCTTGCGGCCGGTTTTGACGAGTAAGCGCCAATTCAGCGCCCTGAAAGTTCTGGAACCCAGGGGCAAACGCGGGCTATCCAGGCCCCGCAATCGGCTGCCCCGCCAACTTTCTCAGAATGCTCTCATACCGCCCCATGGGAACGCGCACCTTGCCCATGAGGGAACGGCGGCCTTTGGCGCGGCCGTGGCAATCGGAGCCTCCGGCAACCAGAAGGTGGTTTGCTTCGGCCACCTGGATGAACTCGTCTACGCGGCCGGGTTTGTGTTGCGGATGATACGCTTCGATGCCGTCAAACGGCAGCGTCAGGAGCTGTGGCAGTTTCTTGCGAACGCCCCCAAGACCGGGGTGCCCGACGAAGGCCAGCCCGCCGGCCGCATGGATGGCTTCGATGGCCTCCATGCAGGGAACGCGCGCGCTGGCCACAAACGCAGGTCTCCCGCGCCCAATGTACCGGTCGAAGGCTTCCTGCGCAGAGCGCACATGGCCGGCCTCGTGCAATTCCTGAGCGATGTGCATGCGTCCGACCGCGTCCGCGGCTCGCGCGGCGACGTTGTCGTGGGCCACGACGATGCCGATGGATGCCAGCTTGTCGACGATGGCGCGCGACCGTTCCGCGCGGCCTTGGGCGAGAACATCCAAGAGCTGGCGGAGACGGGGCGATTCGGGCGAGACCCCCAGGCCCACGACATGGACCTCGAGTTTGTCCAGGCAAGTGGTGATCTCGACCCCGTTCAGGAAGGCAATTCCATGGGTCCGGGCCGCTGCGGCGGCCTTGGAAAGGCCGGACACCGTGTCATGATCCGTAACCGCCAGGGCCGCAACCTTGAGTTCCGCCGCACGCTGCACCACGGCTTCCGGGGAATCCGCCCCATCGGAGCAATTGGTGTGAACGTGGAGGTCTGCAAAGGGCGTTTCCGAGGTTTACTCTCCTTTGAGGCGGTCCAGGACGCCGTTGACAAACCGGGGCGCCTCATCATTTCCGAAGCGTTTGGCTATCTCGATCGCTTCGTTGATAGCCACCTTTTCCGGGACGTCATCCGCGTATCGCAATTCGAACAGGGCCACTCGCAGGATGTTGTGCTCGACACGTCCCACGCGTTCGGGCCGCCAATTGGCCAGAACGCCCGTGATTGCGGCGTCCAGCGCATCCCGGTGCTGCATGATGCCCTTGACCAGCCGTTCCGCGTACGCTTTGGCGGCAGGGCGGACGGGGGAGGTTGCCCAGAAGTCATCGATCGCCGTTTCCCAGTCGTATTCCGTGAAATCGAGACCGTATAGAAACTGGACCGCGCACTCGCGCCCCGTGCGGCGCGCTTTGGGACTGAATAGCATCTTCAGAGTTGTTCCATCAGGTTGACCATTTCGATGGCGGCGCATGCGGCGTCAAACCCTTTGTTGCCGGCTTTGGTGCCGGCGCGTTCGACCGCCTGTTCGATGGTGTCCGTCGTAAGGACCCCGAATGCCACGGGCACCTGAGTATCGAGCGTGACGTGCGCCACTCCCTTGGAGACCTCGGCCGCCACATAGTCGAAATGAGGCGTGCTTCCCCGGATGACGGCCCCCAGGGCGATCACCGCGTCGTACTTGCCCGAGACGGCCATCTTCTTGGCGACGACGGGGATCTCGAACGAGCCCGGGGTCCATGCGACGGTAATCTCTTTATCCTGCACCCCGTGGCGTTGCAGCGCGTCCAAGGCCCCCTCGAGCAGCTTCCCCGAGATGAACTCGTTGAAGCGCGACACGATGATTCCGTATTTCTTCCCCGACGATACGAGCTTTCCTTCAATAACCTTCGGCATCAAACCACTCCTTTCATGACAGCAAATGGCCGAGCTTGTCTCTCTTTGTCTGCAGATACCGCGCGTTTATCTCGTTTGGCGGGATCTGAATCGGCACCAGACTGACCACCTCGAGACCATACCCTTCGAGCCCCGCCCGCTTGATCGGGTTATTGGTCAGCAGGCGCATGCGGCGGACGCCCAGATCGGTCAGGATTTGCGCGCCGATCCCGTACTCGCGCGGATCAGGGTCGAACCCGAGATGCACGTTAGCCTCCACGGTGTCCATGCCGTTGTCCTGCAACTCATAGGCCCGGATCTTGTTCATGAGCCCGATGCCGCGTCCTTCCTGGCGCATGTAGACCACGACGCCCCGGCCCTCCTGTTCGATCATGCGCATGGCCTCATGAAGCTGCGAGCCGCAGTCGCACCGCATCGACGCGAACACGTCGCCGGTCAGGCATTCCGAGTGAACCCGCACGAGCACGGGCTCTTCGGTGGCCACATCGCCCTTGACGAGGGCCACGTGTTCGCGCACATCGACGTCGTTCTCATAGGCGATGAGATCGAACGCGCCGTATTCGGTCTGGAGCCGGGTCCGCGCGGCCCTGTGCACGAGCTGTTCGTTGCGGCGGCGCCACTGGATGATGCTCTCGACCGAACACATCTTGAGACCAAACTCTTCGGCAATCTTGGCGAGTTGAGGAACGCGCGCCATGGTGCCGTCCGAATTGATGACTTCACAGATCACCGCCGCCGGATTCATCCCGGCAATCCGGGCCAAATCAACGGAACCTTCGGTCTGGCCGGCGCGGACCAGCACGCCGCCCGTCCGCGCGCGCAACGGGAAGATGTGGCCGGGCTGCACCAGCTCGCGCGGCTTGGTGTTGGGATCGATGGCGACCTGCACTGTCCGTGCACGATCATATGCGCTGATGCCCGTGCTCACGCCTTCCGCGGCTTCGATGGAGACGTGAAACGCCGTCCCGAAACGCGACCGGTTCTGGGCGGTCATCGGAGGGATCCCGAGTTCATCGAGCCGTTCGCCGGTCATGGCGAGGCACACCAGGCCCCGCCCGTGCGTGATCATGAAGTTGATGGCCTCGGGAGTGACTTTTTCGGCCGCGACCACGAAATCGCCCTCGTTTTCCCGATCCTCGTCGTCTACGAGGATGATGATCTTCCCTGCCCGAAGCTCGTCGAGTATTTCAGGTATCGATGCGAACATATGAGACTCCTGCCGGCGTCAGGCAAATCCGTGGCGCGCAAGAAAATCCTGCGTCAGACCGCCGTTGCCGGCCTTGACATAGTGGTAGATGTGCTTGCCGATAACATCGGCCTCCAGGTTCACGCGGTCGCCCGGGCGTTTTGCGCCCAGAATGGTCCGGTTGACCGTCTCGGGGATGATGGCCACGCCAAACGTGTCTCCGGCGGGTTCCACGACCGTCAGGCTGATGCCGTCGACCGCGATGGACCCTTTGGGCACGAGATAGCGTGCAACCTCGTCCGGGGCGCGGAACCGCCACAGCGAGAAATCGCCCTGGTTCCTCACGGAATACACCTGCCCGATGCCGTCGACGTGCCCTTGCACGAAGTGGCCTCCGAAACGGTCGCCCATGGCCATGGCGCGCTCGAGGTTCACCGCGTCGCCGGGGCGCGCGGTCCCGAGAGTCGTGCGTTCGGCGGTTTCGGGCGACACCTGCGCGGTGAACCCCTTCTCATCGAAAGCTGCAACGGTCAGGCATGCGCCGTTAACAGCGATGCTGTCGCCAATGCGCATTCCCTCCAGAACCACCTCGGCCAGGATCGAAAGGTCCGAACCCGACCTCCGTGAAACCGCGCCCACTTCCTCGACAATACCCGTGAACATGTCTCTAACCTGCTTTTACGTACGCTTCGATGAGCAAATCGTCGCCTACCTGTTCGGCGCTCATGCGTTCGAGAAGAACGGCCTCGTCCATGGTGGCCACGCCTTCGCCCTCGACAGCCGTGATCGCTTCACGGCCCCCGATGATCTTGGGGGCGACAAAAAACATCACCTTGTCAACGACGCCGGCCTCGAATGCAGATGCATGGGTGGTGCCGCCGCCCTCGATCAGCACCGAGGTGACCTCGCGCTGGGCCAGGACGGTCATGAGATGCCGCATGTCAAACCCGTCGCCGCCGCGCCTCACATGCAGCACTTCGTCGGCCCGATCGCACACACGTTCTTCCGGCAGGACAACCCAAGTGGGGGCAGTGCTCTCGACTTCAAACACCCGGCGCTTTTCGTCCAGGTAATCGTCAGCGTCCAGGATGATGCGGATGGGATCATGCTTTTCCCCGGCATCCAGGCGCGTGGTAAGGCTGGGATCGTCCAGCATGACCGTGCGGCTGCCCACGAGGATGGCGTCCACCTCGTTTCGCAGCTGGTGAACCCGGCGCCGCGATTCCTCGCATGTGACCCACCTCGAATGGCCCGCGTGGGTGGCGATCTTGCCGTCCAGGGTCATTGCAGCCTTACAGATGACAAATGGCATGCCCGTGGTGATGTATTTGATGAAGGCTTCGTTGAGTTTCCGGGCCTCTTCCTCGAGAACCCCGGCTTCGACATCTATTCCCGCCTGTCGGAGACGGTAAATACCTTCGCCGGACACCTTTGGATTCGGGTCGCTCATGGCCACCACCACGCGGGCGGGGCGTTTCTCGAGGAGCAGGTCTACACAGGGCGGTGTGCGGCCTTCATGCGTACACGGTTCGAGGTTGATGTACATCGTGGCGCCCCGGACATCGCCGCTTGCCTGTTCGATGGCCAGTACTTCGGCGTGGGGCTCTCCGGCGCGCCTGTGGTAGTCTTCGCCAATGACCTTCCCATCGCGAACAATGACACACCCCACCATCGGATTCGGCGAGGTGCGGCCCTTACCCTTTGCGGCAAGCTCAAGGGCGCGGCGCATGTATTGTCTGTCGGCTGAACTGGTCATCATCGGCCGTTCCTGACAAAAAAGTCCCGAAGGCTCAACACCTTCGGGACGCTATGGTTTCTCTGAGCCTCACCTTCTCCTATCCGGACTATACCGTCGGCACCGGAATTTCACCGGATCCTGCGCGTATCGCGCTCGCGGGCTGTCACCGCCGGTCGGGAATCACACCCTGCCCCGAAGGCAAGTATTCTTAAAATCTATCTTATAGAGTTTATCAGGGCCGCCACCCTGTGTCAATTCGGCGTATCTTTCAGGTGCATTCGGTCCCTTGGGCCACTTGCCCCAACTGCCTGCAGTGTCGGCTATTCCTCCGGCGAACGCGAGAAACCGGACCGTCCGCTGGCAGGCGCTTCAGAAGGTTCTTCCGACGCCTGAATTCGGGGGCGTGGTTTGAGCAGAAACTCCCCGCGCCGAAGGCTTTTCGCGACGTCATCGACCGGGCGGAAAGGCCCCCGGCCCGGGTGGTCGGGGTACGGGTCGCCCTCAGTGTGAAGGAAGAATGCCTCGCCATCGAATTCCACCGATTCCGACAGCGTGCCGCCCCGATCGGTAATCCGCTCGAGGCGCCCGTCAATAACACGGTAATAGCCGGAGTCCTCAATGGCTCTGTCGGCGCCTTCTCCGAAGACCGTCTGTTCATAGCGGCCATTCTCATAGAAGAGCAACACAATATGCCCTTGACGGCCAAGCGCGGACACAGTGTAATGGTTCTCCCAGGCGCCGGCGACCTTCTCTGTCAATCGCCGGTCCTCCGAATTCAGGCCGCCGGCGGCCACCCAGCCGTCCGGATTGTCCTGGATGCTTTCTTCCGGCAGCCGCACGCTCATGGCCTGCCCGGGTTCGAGAAAGAATTCCATGTCATACTGAACCTGGTTCGTGTGGTCATATTTCGCGCCCGGCCAATACCAACTTCTAAGCATGTAATACCCCGGCGGAAGCTGGTCGAAGTAGAAATGGCCGCCGTCGCCGGGAGAGGCGTCCCAGTAGGTTTGAGAACTGCGCTCGAAGTCCTGGTAGAGATACGGTGGTGCGGCGCACCATGACAGTCTCACCGCCAGCTGAGGCGGTACTCCGCCCTTCTCATCGGTGGCAACACCGTCCACGGCCGCCTCGCGTTCCATCGTCAATTCCAACTGTCGGTCATTGCCATCCCACACCGTGCGAGTCCGCCCGTAATCCGGATGGGACGCGAGCACAATACCTTTCTCGTGATTGATACTTTCGAGTTCAGCCCAGCCTGCAGCGCCGGTCGTGGCCGAAACAGGCCGCCACATGGGCGAATCCATTTCTCGCCAATCGAAAGGCTGCGTCATGTAGTCGGCCGTAATGTCCTGAACCACCACTTTTGCACCCTGTATCGGCGCGCCGCCGGCATCGGCTTCCGTCACGCGAACCTTGAGAGCCTTGGGCACTCCCAAGCGGAAGAGAGTCTCGGGAACGCGGCCGAGATCCTCCGCAGGATATGCCAATACCGGTTCCGCGACGCCGTCCAGGTAGCCGGACGCCATTGCGATCAGTTGCAGGTATTCGCCCGGGGCAAAGCTTGGACTCGCCAGGGTGAACACGCCCTCGTCGTTCGTGAAACTGTAGCCGCGAAAGAATTCATTGATCTCCATCCCAAACGGCGTGGGGAGGCCAGAATCCCTTGACACAGTCCGCGTAATGATCTGGAAATTGCGCAGGGGGTGCCCATCCCACGCGACGAGCCGCCCGCGCATCACCCCGCAAGGGGGATCGTCAGGCCAATCCCTGATTTCCCGGATCTCTTGCCTGTCGACCGGGTCCAACGTAAACGTGATGTTCTCGGCAGCCGTCCCCGGGGCTGCGCGCGCAACAAATTTCTTGCGGGCCGTTTCTTTGCCCTCAACCGGCTCGGGTTCCCAACACGTTTGTATGAAACGCGGTTGTTCCGCCGTAAGGGTGATTTCCTTTCCCCGGGGAAGACCGTCATAAACGAATCGTCCGTATTGGTCGCAGACTTCGTAGTACGCGCTGAGCACGCCGCGGCCCGAACCTGCCGCGCAGACCCACGCGTTGGCCAGCCCGCGCCCCTCCTTATCGACAACACGGCCCGACACGCGCACGCCTGGCTCCACAGACAAGTCAAGTTCAAAATCATCGCGGAGCAGCGTGGAATAGATGATGTATTTGCGGGCGTAGCCCGGACACAGCACGGCCAGTGTCTGATAGGCGTGATCCTGGCCCTCTATCTCATAGAACCCTTCGTTATCGCCCCCGACAAGCAGGCGGCTCGAGGTCCAGAGCTGTGGATGCGAGACAGGTTTGCCGGTTGTATTGTCGTACACCCGGCCATGAACAATGCACCGCTCTTCGGTGGGGATATTGGCGGGGATTTCCCTGTTCTCGCCGTTCGTGATGATTTGCCCGTGCGGCGCGGCGTCCGATTCTCCGCCGAATCGTCCCAGCCGCGCCGAGACCATCCATTGGCCCGGCGGCACCACGAGCGAATAGCGCCCGTCTTCATCCGCCACGGTTTCGCGAGTGTCGCGGGCCTGCATGGCAAAGCGGGCGGCCCAGACTTTGGCTTTTGGCAGCGCGCCGCCATTCGGCGCGTAAACCGTGCCCATAACCGTGTCCACCGCCTTTTCGTCCATCTCTGTGCCCGGGTATCCCGCGGGAGCGACCACGCGGCCCGGCACAAGCGCTCCCGGCGCTGGTTCCGTTTTCCCGGGAGACGGGGGAGGGGAGGGCTCCGAAGTTTCGATTGCTGCAGGCATCTCCGGAGTTCCAAGAACCTCCGCGAGTGCCCGCGGCTCTTCTCGTGGGAGCGAAGGTCCCGCAGAAGCTTCGATGGTAATCGCTGCCTTTTCAGGCGCGGGCCCGCCGAAGATCGCACCGGTTCCCACGATGGTGATGCCTAAGACGGCCAGCACCGCTATTGTGCTTAACGCGACTTGTTTCGCGCCCCAAGCGGCAAACACCTCCTGAGCCACCGAGCTTATGGCGCCGGAAGGCGTCTGAACCGGCCGGCCTGCGGGTACGCTCATCGCGGCCGCTGGCGGCAAAGCCGCAATCACGCCGGCCGTGAACTTCTTGTCGGGCCGCGAACCCGCGAGCGAATTCTCGACAAGGGCCGCCATTTCGTCTTTGAGCATCCGGCGTCCCCGCAACAGGCGCTGTTTCACCGCGCTCTCCGACAAGCCCGTCGCCGCAGCCACCCGTTCTACCGAGTGACCTTCGCGGTAATACAGAATCAGAGGCACACGGTACGCTTCCGGGACCTTTTCCACGATTTGCCACACCAGCTTCTGTTCCTCGTGGAGGGTGGCAGCGTCCCGCGGTGTTTCACAGGACTGTTCGGCTGCCTGCGATGCCTGTTGAAGGACCTTCGTGTGCTCGGTCTCGCGCCGCCGTTTCCGAAGCGCCGAGAACGAGATGTGGCGCGCAACACTGCATAGCCACGAACGCAGCCTCTCAGGCTTGTCCAGACGGCTCAGATTCAGCCACGCCGCGACAAATGTCTCCTGCGCAAGGTCTTCCGAGGCCGCGTAATCCCCCGTGGCGCCGTAGGTGATCGCACACACCAGCGACTTGTAACGTTCAACGATCGCTTCGAAAGCGGAGCGATCCCCCCGCGTTGCCAGGCTTACCAACTGTGCGTCGTTCATATCGTTCCAGCCCCTGTTTGGAACTCATGCCCGTTCGTTCTCGCCAATAAGTGACCTGGCAGGCCAACCTGGTTACATCATACTCCTAACCGGCCACGGTACCGCGGCTTGCCAGGTCATGGTTCCTCAGCCGGGGGGCCAGGAACATACGGTAGATTCACGGTCAGGTAACAAAAGCCCACCCCTTTGTCAGAAGTCCACGGCGGTTCTCCTGTTTGTCCCTTGGGCCCCTTCTCAACTTCCGCCGCGCGCCTTGACAATTCCCCCGTCGTGTGGGACAAACCATGAGGAACGTTTTCAGGGCGACAAGAGGGAAGAACCTATGAAAAAGACGTGGTTGTTCCTGCCGGCGCTGCTCGTCTTACTCGTACTTTGTACAGGCTGTCCCATCACGGACGACACCGTACCCCCGGACGACACCAATCCCGTCCCGCAAGCCATCCTTGATATGGAGATGGACACCCATTACGCCATCAACGCCGAACGCGCCGCCGAATCTCTGCCCGCGCTCGTCATGGACGAGTCCCTTCGCGCCGTCGCGCGGGCCCACAGCCAGGATATGATCGATCGTGACTTCTTCGATCACACGAATCCCGATGGCGACGACGTCGGCGACCGCCTGGCCGATGCCGGCATCAGCTATGCTTGGGCCGGCGAGAACATCGCCTGGAACAGGGGCTACGCTGATCCTGTCGCGACCACCGTCGACGGCTGGATGGGCAGTCCCGGCCACCGCGCCAACATCCTCCGGTCCCAATTCACCCATACCGGCATCGGCATTGCCGTGACCACCGATAGCGCTTACTATTTCACCCAGGTCTTTACTGGTCCCAGCAAATCCGTCGGCGCACCCTATGCTGAGGTTTACACCTACGGCCCGCTCGCCATTGACAATCGCTAGAAACTCACGCAAGCGAGCGCGAAAGCGCGAGACGGGCCTGTCTGCCCCAGGTTCTTCGAGTAGAATCTCAGTTGTTGCGTGAGTCCCGCCACGCCGCTCTTACGATCGAAGGGCCGCAGTTCTTGTCATTCGTCCCTTTCGTCGATTGTGTCCCTGGGGGCACTTCCTTTTTCTTCTTTCGCGCAAGCTGCTCGAAGCTTACGCCTCCGCCTTCGCCGGCACGGTCTTCGCCGCCTCGCTTGGCACTTCCACGACGCGCGCCAGGGCGATCTGGGCCATCTTGTAGAGAACGACGGCGCTGAGGAACGGGAAGAAGAGCAGTTCGAAGAACAACAGTGCGGCGTACTGCACGAACATGAGCAGGCTCTCGTTGAGCAGATTCCCGAGCGAATTGGCGGCCTTGGTAAGGCCCTGTTTGAGCTGCTCGAGACTCTCGCCCGGGTTCACGAGCGACAGCTTCTCGCGCAGCATATTGAACTCGGTCTTGGTGCGCTCGAACTGTTTCACGACGGCGAAAATCTGCTCGCGGTTCTTTTCTTTGAGCGGCTCGATGTACACGTTGCCCAAGAGGTCCGTCGCGAGCAGCGCCAAGGGAACGACATATGCCACGAGCGCGCCAAGCGACACGAACCGAAGCCCGGCCCGGTTGAATGCGCGCCTCCGCTTCGGCCACAGCGCCGCCCCAGCCCAGAGGACCAGTCCTATGCCGATAATCTTAATGCCGACCGCGAGAAACCCCGTCTCGAGCAGCATCTTGTAGAACGCCAGGATGGTCAGCCCGTAGAGCAAAACCTTCCAGACGTAATCGATATAGTCGTAGACCGATTGCACGAGGTCGCCGATCTCGATGTTGAACCCTACCCCAATCGAGCTGCCCTCAATCACCGCCATGCCCGCTTTCACCGATGATACCCCCAGGAAGACATAGGCGTTCTTCTCCAAGGCGTCATCAATGGACCCAGCCGCCGAACTGTTGAGAAAATCGTACCCCGTAAGGTACTGAACGTCGCGCGTCAACAACAGACAAGCCAAGCCAATCAGGATTAACCCTGCCGCGCGCGCGTAGCGCCCCTGCGCAGTACCGAGTCCTTGTTTGATCTTCTCAAGCTGTTGTCGCATGGCCTTCCTCCAGAGGGAATTCACCCCGTGGCGCCCCACTACGGGGCGCTACGCACTATTATTCGCATTTCCGCGATTTGGTTCACTATTTGCCAAGCCAAAAAGGTGCAGACTGCGGCTAAAATGTGTATCCTGTGCATCTTGCAGCGTTCAAAAGCAACGGAGTTAGCCATGGCCGACGTACGCGTCCGTATCGCACCGTCTCCTACAGGTTTTCTGCACATCGGCACCGCCAAGACCGCACTGTTCAACTGGCTCTTTGCGCGCAAATATAACGGAACGTTCATCTTGCGACTCGAAGACACCGATGTCGAGCGCAGCGCCGAGGAATACGCCCAAGCTATGTGCGAAGGGTTTCACTGGCTGGGGATTGACTGGGACGAAGGCCCCGAGTTCGGCGGCGTACCCGAGAAGGGCGGCTACGGCCCTTACCGCCAGTCGCAGCGCCGGGAGCTGCACCGCCAGGAAGCGTTTCGCCTGCTCGCGGAGGGCAAGGCCTATAAATGCTTTTGCACGAAGGAAGAGCTCGAGGAGATGCGCGAACAGGCCCGCCAGCAGAAACTGCCTCCGCGCTATAACGGCACATGGCGCAATGCCACCCCCGAGCAGGTGGCCGCAATGGGCGACGCGCCGTACGCCGTTCGGTTCAAAGTCCCCGAGGGCGAGACGGTTATCCAGGACCTGGTGCAGGGCGAAGTGCGCACCAACAACAAGGAATACGACGATTTTGTCATTCTGAAACCCAACGGCGATCCGATTTTCCATCTCGCGGTGGTTGTCGACGACGGCACAATGAAGATCAGCCACGTTATCCGCGGCGACGACCACCTGACCAACGCCGCGCGCCACGTGATGCTGTTCAACGCCCTCGGATACGACCTTCCAAAGTTTGCCCATCTGCCCATGGTGCTTGACGAAGCTGGCAAGAAGTTCAGCAAACGCCTTCACGGCGCGAATGTGTTGGACTGGCGCGACGACGGGTATCTCCCCGAAGCACTCATCAACTACGTGGTCCTGCTCGGCTGGACCCCCGAGGAGGAAGGCCGCGAACTGTTCACGCGCGACGAGCTTGTCGAGCATTTCAGCGTGGAGCGCCTCGGGGCATCGCCCGCGAAGTTCGACCTCAAGAAGCTGCAGTGGCTCAACGGGCAGCATATCCGCCGCCTCACCGCCGAACAGTTGCGCGACCGGGTGGTTCCGATTCTCGAGAAGGCCGGTTTCGATACAGGCGCCAAATCCGAGGCCTGGCTCACCAAAATGACCGAGATCTGCCAGACGAAGATCCCGACCCTCAACGATATCGTGCCCTACACCGATTTCTTCTTCGCGGAACCGGCGGAATACGAGGAGAAGGCCGTCGGCAAGCAATGGCGGAAAGAAGGCGGTCTCGACAGAATGCGCACGATCCGCGGTCTACTCGAAGGCATCACCTCGTGGGACCACGATACGCTCAAAGCCGCTTACGAGAAGCTCAGCGAGGAGTCGGGCGTAGCGCTGGGCCAATTCGTCCATCCCACGCGTCTGGCTTGTACCGGAAAGAGTGTCGGTCCCGGATTGTTTGAATTGCTCGAGCTTCTGGGGAAAGACGTGTGCATGAAGCGCATGGACAAGGCTATCCGGTTTATCGAGACAACGGAGGAGAAGGCATCGTGACCAAAGCCATGATCGGGATCGATTTGGGCGGCACCAATGTCAAGACCGCCGTGGTAAGCCGCGAAGGCGAGGTGATGGGGAAAGACTCCCGGCCCACGGAAGCGGAAGAAGGCCTGGACGCTGTACTTGGCAAAATGGTCGAGGGCGTGGATGCCGCGCTTCACGACGCGAACATCCGGCGTTCGGACGTGCTCGCCATCGGAATCGGCGCGCCGGGACCGATGAACTGGCAGACTGGCGTGGTCTTCGCTCCCCCCAACCTCCCCGGCTGGAAGGATGTCCCCCTCGCCCAGCTCATGCGCGAACGCCTCGGTGTTCCGGTTTACGTCGACAACGACGCCAACGTGGCTTGCTACGGCGAGTTCTGGCTGGGCGCCGGCCGTAACGTCGATTCCATGGTCTTGCTGACCCTCGGCACGGGCGTGGGTGGCGGGATTGTCGTGATGGGCCAGTTGTTGCGCGGCCCCGACGGGACCGCGGGCGAGATCGGTCATCTGTGCGTGAAGCGCGACGGACGCCAGTGCAACTGCGGCGCCAAGGGATGCCTCGAACAGTACGCCTCCGTTTCAGGCATGTTGAAGACCGCCAGGAAGCGAATCGAGCAGGGCGGACTCGATACCGCACTGATTCGGATGTGCGGCGGAAACCTCGATAATCTTACCGGGAAAATGGTCTCCGATGCCGTCGAACAGGGCGACACCTTCGCGAAGTGGGTCATGGAAGAGACCGGCCGCTGGCTCGGTACCGGCATCGGAAGCATCATCAATCTCCTCAACCCCGAGATGGTCGTGTTGGCGGGCGGCATGATCGCCGCCGGAGACGTCCTCTTCACGCCCGTGCGCGAGACCGCCCGGGCGCAGTCCTTCGAGGTGCCTGGAAAACGCGCCGAGATCATCCCCGCGGGTCTAGGCGGCGACGCAGGCGTCATCGGCGCTGCAGGTTGCGCGCTGTCACGCGTAGAACAGAGTTAGGCAACAAGACTACCTTCTACCACGGAGAACACCGCAGAACGCGCGCGAAAAGAGAAGAAAGCAATGAGTCATCTGCTTTTCCTGGGGCGTATCACCTCAGGGAGGAAATGAGAATTGCGTGATTGTCCGGACAGTGTATGTGAGCGCGTTATGGGCGCGGCATTCGGGGTAGACGTCGTTTTCGAAAGCTGTTTGTTGGCGGAGCTGGAATTCGTCCCGGAATTGAACGGTCCGCACATGTCGGGGATCATAAGTTCCCGAAGGCTTCTTGATTTCAAACGCGGATATCTCATGAACTTCAATATGCGGCATATGGCAGCCGGTATCAGGCGGCTCTAATGAATGCTGCACCGGAGACAATGCGTGAGTATTAGAACGTGCGCCCTTTTCCGTGTCCTCCGCGGCAGTAGGTCTCGGGTTGTCTGTCCCGTGTATGGGAAACGCTTGAGCTTTTGCCGGCGTGGGGGACGGCAATGATCCTGACAGTGACCCCAAATCCGTGCGTCGACAAGACCGTTTTCATCGACAGACTCACTGTCGGCGCCTTCATTCGTTCCGGCAAGTGCACCTGCATCCCCGGCGGAAAGGGCGCCAACGTCTCGCGCGCCGTCAAAGCGCTGGGCCGTCCCACGAAAGCCATGGCCATCGTCGGAGGCCATCCCGGACGGCATGTTGTAGACATGATCGAACAGCAGGACGGGGTTGAGTGCATCCCCGCCTGGGTCGAATCGCAGACCCGTACCATCACCACCGTGCTCGAAGAACCCGTGCATCGCCAGACGGCCTTTTTCGAGCCCGGCTCGCGCGTCACCAGCGCTGAATATGCGGCGATCGTCGCGAAGTTCCAAGAAGCCGTTGCTGGGGCGCATGTGGTCACCTTCAACGGCACCGTCTGCGACAAGAGCATCAAAAACCTCTACCGTGACCTGATCCCCATCGCTAAACAGGCCGGCGCCACGACAATCCTTGATTCCCACGGCCCCGAATTCGCCCTTGGACTCGAATCCGTCCCTTACATGGTCAAACCCAACGTGGCCGAGACCGAGGAGGTGTTCGGGTACTCGCTCGAGACCGATCACGCCAAGTGGCAGGCCATCGCGCAGTTCCACGCCGGGGGCATCGAACTCGTCGCGCTCTCGTTGGGCGAACGGGGCGCCTTTGTCTCACGCGGCAACGAGCGGTTCCACGTTGTGCCGCCGAAAATCGCCGAGGTCAACCCCGTCGGTAGCGGGGACGCATTCGTAGCGGCATTCGCCATCGGACTGCTCGAGAACATGTCCCTGCGGGACATGGCAATGCTGGGATGCGCCGCCGGGGCAGCCAATGCCATGAACTGGGACATCGGACACTTCACCAAAGAAGAAGTCGAGACCCTCATGCCCAAGGTGGAAGTGCGCTCCTTCAACATGAACTCCGGCAAAGGTTTCTGAGCACACTGTGCGCAAGGGGAGTACATCGAAACGGTGAAAGAGGCATTTCCAGAGGGCCCTCAAATAGCAACAGAACCGTTACGCGCGCCAACGGCGCTGAAAAATCCCGGCTCATCGGGGTCCCCGAGGCGCATGGTACCGTACCTGGTTCCGCCGGTGCTTGCCCGGCGATCTGGGTCCGGACGAGCGCTTGATCCGTTAAGGGTTCTTTGAGATACTGGTCGGGTCGAACGTGCGG